>JBALVT010000284.1:0-3207 GCA_036961345.1 Halioglobus sp. | reverse complement strand
GCCAGGGGAGATATATTACTCGCAGGCGTTGCCGGACTGGTCGCCGGCGCTATGTCGATGGCAGCGGGCGAATACGTGTCGGTGAGCTCCCAGTCAGACACTGAAAATGCAGATTTGGCTCGCGAGCGACAAGAGCTGGATGAAAACCCAGAATTCGAAAAAAACGAATTGGCGGAAATTTACATCGGTAGAGGCCTGAATCGCAATTTGGCGCACGAGGTTGCCACACAGTTGATGTCTCATGATGCCCTGGGCGCTCACGCACGCGACGAACTGGGCCTGCACGAGATAAATGCAGCCCGGCCCATTCAGGCGGCGACCGTTTCAGCCATTACGTTTTCGGCCGGCGCAATTTTGCCCATAGCCGCGCTGCTTGTTAGCCCCACGAATATGATTATTCCCGCGGTCTGTGCCGGTTCGCTCATTTCACTGGCGCTACTGGGCGGCATGGCTGCTAGAACGGGTGGGGCGAGTCCCACAAAAGGCGCCAGCCGTGTTTGCCTGTGGGGAGCCATGGCCATGGCGATGACAGCGGCTGTTGGCGCCGCAATTGGCACAGCCCTTTAGGGCCTTATTTAGACGAATGGGTAGCAGCCAATCTGGATGTAATTGCCGCATCATCTGCTTTCCATTGCCCTCGATGCCATGGTTTACGTGGTTGGCTCCGGCGGTGTGATAGAGAAGCGCATCAGCTCCTAAACGGAGAATGCCTCAAGAAGACCCGGGGTTTAGAAGCGAGGTATATACAGTCTTACCTTTTTTGGATATTTGTTTAATTAACTGATCACAGGGGTTTTTTGAAGTCACCACCCAGCGATCCCAAAGCCCCTCTGCCAAAATGGAAAACCCCGCAGTTGCCACGGCGACACTGCCCGATACCGCTGCGCCCTTTACATCCAGTGCCAGCCTAGGGTTCGCCAGCGTACCGCCAATTTTGAAATAAGGCGTAACTGCCTTACTGGCACTAAATCCAAGCCCCTTGCGGGAACGAGTATTAAATCCCAAACTCAATTTTTCATTGTGAAGGTTGATTTCGCCACTCGAAATCAAATCCATCTTATCGGTGCGCACGACCAGACCAGGAACAACGGCAACCTTACCCTCCACAATGGTCAACGCACCGGCATGACACACAATCCTGGTATGCGTCTCTGTCTCTTGAAAAGGGTTGAGCCTTGAATATATTTCTTCAAACGCATCACCCAATATCAGATCCACGCCCTTGTTATTAATACTTCCACCGCCGGCACGAAAAACCAGGGCACCATTGGAATTGCGTGCCAGCTCTCGAAAGCTATTGCCCGAAGCTGTGAAATTTCCACGATAGTAACCAGATGGATCGTCGTCGGGCTCTCCTCCTAAAAACCAAAGCAAGGGAATACGCTCAACATCAAAGTCCAGATCTATCACACTGCCAGACTTCCGTGGGCGAATGCCTAACCGGGCCTCTCCGGTAGAAAACGTTCCATCCCAATTAATCTGCCGCGAAGATAAGCTTCCATCAGCAATGGATATGTCAATTGTCGCACTGGTATTGGCATTGTTGCCGAGCTCCATTTCATCCAGTTGGTATCGAAACCTGGCCTGTACTTTGTCAATCCATTCCAGGTCAAGAAACTGATCGCTAATAACCCTTTCTTTCAGCTCTGTTGCTGTGAGTTCCTGGTACAATATTTCTTCGATTCCCTCCTCTTCAGGGGAATCACTTAAGGCCTCTTTTTCCAACTCCTCCAAGTTCGGGAGTAAAAAGGGCAGGCTGACAAAGTTGCTATGCAAGTCTACATTCACCGTTGGCACCTCGCCCGGGCGAATAGCAATCGTACCGTCGTAATCACTATCACCCCAACGAAGCGAAACCGGATCCAGCCGCAGCCATTCAGGTGATCTTTCGATACCCACCACCAGGGCATAATTTGAATCTGGTATCGGAATTTCTACCCCAAGTGACGCCGCCAGGTTGGAGCTGCTCGGGCCGGACAGTTCAATGTGCCCTTTGCCACTTGTCAGTTCCTCGAGACTGGTAATAACACCTGTAGCTGTTAGTTGGGTATCGCCAACCGACGCTGTAACTGCGTCAATCTTGACCGCACCAGATTGTAGATACGCATCCAATGACAACTGAAAAGGCGCATGGATCGTTTCATATCCCAATAATGGAGAGAGCACGCGCCCCAGATCATGACCTGTTGCAGCAAGCGAGATATGTGAATTGTTGTGAGGTGCTTCGGTATTGTAAATGCCGTTTCCGGTTATGGGCGCGCCGGCAATCTGTCCCGTTAAGTTGTTTAAAGCGATACTTTGCGCAGTTCTTTTCAACTGACCCTTTAGCTCCAGTGGAAGCGAAGCCTGTGAATCCCTCTGCACCGCCGGAAGAAATTTCAACAAATCCGGGGTAAGCAGCTCCATCTGTATATCCAGCTCTTGTAGAGTGAGTGGATCTCCTATCAGGCCGGCTGCGGTAACCCGACTGTCCCCCGAATTGGCTACCGCCTGTTCAAGCTCAAGCCTTTGCGGAGAGCCACGCAGCTGCACTGTCAGTGCCAAAGGGACGGCAGGCAATACATCTGCCCCAAAGCCGAAGTCAGAGAGGGCCGCAGACAAGTCAGTGGCTGACACAGTCAGTTCAGCGTTTACCTGCGTTGGGTCTGGCAACTTGTCGAGATCACCCAACACGGTGAACTCCAATTCACCCGCACGCAGCACACCCTCACGAAGTTGCCATCCCAGTGGTTTCAACTCAACTTGACCCGAAGCCTGAAAAGCCAATTCCGGAAGTTCACTGACATCCATCCACGCTCCAAGGTCCTGCAAACTCTCACCGGAGAGCGCAAATCTGACATTGGAATTAAAATAGTTCGGCGATTCACCGATTACACCACGCATATTCAAACTGGAGGCGGCGCTGACCAAACTCAGCTCCAGCAGCTCCACACCCTCCTCGGTTGACTCGAAATCCCCTTTGATGTCGAACAGCCTGTCAGGTAAATCTTTTATTCCAAACAAGGCACCGAGAAGCCCCAAACGGAACTGACCACCCTCGAGCTGAAAACTCCAGTCGTCGATTTCCGGGAAAGCCGGCAATTCGCCCTCTAGCAGAATGCGGCCCTGACCTGCCTGAACAAGGCCATTGCTCAATCTGAGCAAGCTGCCATTGCGTTGAAGCCCCCCGGAAACATGATAGGAAAGTCCTGGTAGCTCCGGCAGACC
>JBALVT010000283.1:0-3236 GCA_036961345.1 Halioglobus sp. | reverse complement strand
GCAGCCCGGGTATAGTCTTGCGCGTATCCAGTAATCGGACATCGGTGCTTTTTACAAGGGTGGCGTAGTGCTGGCACACCGTTGCAGTGCCGGACAGAAGCTGTAAAAAGTTCAGAGCCGCACGCTCAGCGGTGAGAATGCTTCTGGCTGAACCGCTTGCAGTGAAGAGCACATCGTCTTCATTGACAGCGTCTCCATCTTCCACTTGCCAGGCGAGCTCGACATCTGCGTCTATCTCTGAAAATACAGCGTTAACCCAGGCTTTACCACAAATAACGCCAGATTCTCGAGTGATTATGCGGGCGGTAGCATGGGTGTCAGCGGGTATCAGTGCAGCTGTAATATCGCCGCTGCCAATGTCTTCGCGCAGTGCGCTGCGAACGTTGGCAAGAATTTCATTTTCGGTGATGGCAGGGCGGATGAATTGTGGTTTTGTCATGTTGCTGGGGTTTGTCAAAATTTGGTGTTAGATTGTAACAGCTACTTCCGCTGACCGTTAATGTTGAACAATTGAGGTAGGCGAGATTTTGTGATTTTTTGAAGGCCCCGAACAACATTAGGCACACTGCATGAGTTACACCATCGCCAATGGCTGGGTTGAGCAGGCCAGAAAAGCGCCTTCGCCCAATTTCAGCGCTCGACCTGATGGTTGTTGCGTGGATTTGCTGGTCATTCACAATATTTCTTTGCCCCCTGGTCGGTATGAAGGGCAGTGTATCGAGCAATTTTTCTGCAATACACTCGACTGGAATGCCCACCCGTTTTTTTCTGAGATAAAAGGGCTAGAAGTATCGGCTCATCTTCTGGTGCGCCGCGATGGAGAATTGCTGCAGTTTGTGAGTTTAACCGATCGTGCATGGCATGCCGGTTCATCGTGTTTTGATGGCCGTAGCGAGTGTAATGACTACAGTATCGGTATTGAACTGGAAGGGACTGATGATGAAGATTACACGCCAGTGCAATACGGTGTACTTGCAAATTTGACTTCGACGTTGTTAGAAGAATATTGTGCAATGAACGCGACAAGAATTGTTGGTCACAGCGATATCGCTCCCGGTCGAAAAACCGATCCCGGCCCGAGTTTTAGTTGGGAGCAATATAGGCGTTTATTAGACAGCCCAGGAGGGCTCCGATGACATTTCTGGCAGTAATTATCGCTCTGATTTTTTTTCAAGTGATGGCTTTCCCAAAATCTCTGCATCAGGATGACTGGTTCCAGTCCTTGCAGCGCTGGACGCGGGGGCTGGGTTTTTCTCCTACGATTGGGCTTATAGCCTACCTGGGTATACCTTGTTTTATCGTTGGCCTGGTACTTGGCAAGCTTGACTCATTTCTGTTTGGGCTGGTGTGGCTAGGTGGCGCGGCGGCTGTGCTTCTGTATTCATTTGGGCGCGAAAATTTTAATGCTCTGGCTGATCGTTATTACGGCTATTGCCAAAACGAAGACCATGAGGCCGCGTACTTATTCGCACAATCCGAACTGTCAGTTGTGCCTGAAGACCTGACCAGTGACCGTCCCTGGCAGGCCCATCAAGCAATACAGCGCAGGCTTCTATATCTGGGATACCAGAGGTGGTTTGCGGTTGTATTCTTTTTTGTCGTACTTGGCCCACTCGGCGCGCTGGTATATAGGCTGCTGCAACTCAGTAGATCTTCTCCAGAGGAGGCCCAAGTCGCTAGTATCCTCTTCTATGCAGACTGGGTGCCGTCCAGATTGTTGGCCGCGGGTTTTTCCTTGACAGGCGATTTCATTGCCAGCCGCGATAAGTTGCTTGCCAGTATGTCAGATACTGATAAAGGGGCGGGAGAAGTTTTACTGTCAGTGGGGCGCGCGGCGATACGAGCCAGCGAGGATATCGAGTGTGATGAGCCTTCAGCCGAAGTGCTCAGAGCTGAGGCGGCAGAGTTGCGGGCGATACTTACACGCAGTGCGGTGGCTTGGCTAGCGGCATTTTCGCTGGCGATATTGCTTTGGTAATGTGGGGCGCGGTATTTTCTTGAAACCCGCTCGTGCAAGAGCATTGGAAATCCAGAAACATTCTCTTATGCGCTATCGACACGATCTTCAGGGGCTTGGGGACGTAGTTGTCGTGCTCGTTATTCCATTTCAAGCAGGGATGCCTGCATTCCTGGGGCGGATGGAGCTGAGTAGTTTTCCAGTCAAATAAGCAGTGGTCGATAGATTCTATATCTACCTATATTTCTTGGATTCCGATGCAGTTTTTTTACTAGCTGCTATGCTTTTATTTGACTGTGTCCATCACTGTCGTCTTTTTTGTGCTTGGCCTACGAGAATAATGAATGACAAAAAACCCTGATCTTGACCCTACACTGCCATCTGTAGTCGCAGACTTGAATGGCAAATACTCTCGCAAGCGCCTGACATTGACTATAGCTTTTCACCCGGATACCAGACTTATTGGGGGAGCTGTACACCTGGATTGCGAAGGAGGAAAGCAGGACTGGGTTTTGGGGCGCAACCTGCCTGTGTTCAGTGTTGTCGGCGATGGTCGTGGGGAGAGTGTTGCTGAATCACTCGGAGATTTGCATATTAGCAGAGCTGCTCTGCGGCTCACGTATACTCGCAATTGCGTAGCAGTAGAGCGACAGTCCCGCGCCTGTCGCTGTCAGGTAAACGGCCGCGAACTGGCTGATAAGGTAAGTCTGGACACGGCCTTGTTGGAAGAGGGGGTGGTCATATTTCTTGCTCACCGCGTGGTACTTGTACTGCGACAATCCAGCTCTCGCCGCGGGCAGGGTGCGCTTCCCAAAATTGAATCGGCGCTCAGGGGCAGCAGTACCTATATATGCGATCTTAAAAGGCAGATTCAGTCCGTGGCGCAAAGCAATGTAGATGTTTTGATCCGCGGAGAAACAGGCACAGGAAAAGAACTGGTGGCCGCCGCGCTTCATGCCAATAGCCCCCGGTCGAAAGAGAAGCTGGTTACGGTGAATATGTCAGCGATACCGGTAGCTTTGGCACCGGCGGCGCTATTTGGTAGTGCCAAGGGTGCCTTTACCGGGGCTGACTCGCACAGCGTAGGATATTTTGAACAGGCACACAACGGTACGTTGTTCCTTGACGAAGTGGGTGATACACCCACGGAAATTCAGGCGCAATTATTACGTGCCTTGCAGGAGCGCGAGATTCAGCCTGTTGGGGGTCGTGTTCGTAGGGTCGATATCCGTGTGGTGGCTGCGACGGATGCCCCCATCGATGGGGGCAGTGATTTCAA
>JBALVT010000282.1:0-3376 GCA_036961345.1 Halioglobus sp. | reverse complement strand
TACGATTTCAGTGGCGAATTAGGGCTGTCTAATGTGCCACAGCTGTTAGCTGACGGTGCCGTGATCCCTTCGCGAGAACTGATCCAGGTGTTTTCCGACAGCGCTGACTACAACGCTGTACCCACCATATTGGGTAGTACCCGCGATGAATTCAAAATGTTGGCGGCCATGGACGACACGTTTGTAGAGAGCAAATTCGGGTTTTTGCCCCGGGTGAAAGACAAGGGACATCACCAGGCCTATACCAGCTACATCAACGACACTATAAAAGCGCTTGGCGTCGATGAAGTGGCGATTGTTATGAGCAATGGTCAGGATGATCCAGTCTACGCGTACCGTTTTGACTGGGACGAACTGCCCACGATTGCCGGCACTGATATGAAGGAGTTGATGGGCGCAGCCCATGCCTCTGAAATTCCCTTTGTGTTTGGCATGTTTGACAATAATTTCATGAACAAGCTGATGTTTGACGAAAACAATATTCCAGGGCGCGATCAGCTCTCCCAAAGTATGTCTTCCTACTGGGCAGAATTTGCCTACTCCAGTTCACCGGGGCGAGGGCGCAGCGGCGCCCTGCCTGAATGGCGGGCCTGGTCCAACGAGTCAGCAGGTAGCGACAAATACATTATCTTTGATGATGAGAATGACGGCGGTGTTCGCATGACGAGTAACGCAATTACCCTGGCTGTTTTGCATCAACGTCTGCTTAGCGACACCCGTTTCCCCGACGCGGAATCACACAGTCAAATGTACGACTGTCTTCTCCAGGGTACCCGCTATTGGAATCAGCAGGAATTCGAGGATCTCGGTGGCAGCCATTGCGAGAACGCAATGTTTAATAGCTTGTTGTAGTGTGCTGAAAAGTTAATCCGAAAAATTTTTAGGCTTACCCCTGATTTCATTTTCATTGTCTAGAGAGAAATAATGACCAAAAAATACCTGATTTTGTCCATGCTTGTGACGTTCCTGTCAGCCTGTAGTGGCGATAATAGTTCGTCAAATCCTGGTCTTCCGGCTGAACCTGCAGGGATAGCGATAACAAATGTGACAGTGATAGATGCAGTGAATGGCGTGCGCGAGATGCAGACTGTCATTTTTGAAGGCGACGAAATCACCGCTGTACAATCGGCAGACATCTCTATCTCGGTTGTCGAGTCCATAGACGGCACTGGCAAGTTTCTAATCCCGGGGCTTTGGGATTTTCACATACACTTGACCAGTACGGATCTTCTTGAAAACAGCATGATGAAACTGTTGTTGTCCTACGGCGTTACCAGTGTCCGCGATACAGGTGCGGACCTGGATCTTCTGAAACCAATGGTAGAAACCGCTAGAGAGGAGGGGACACCCGGACCTCGTATTTTTTATGCAGGCCCCCTGCTCGATGGCGAATACATTGTCTATGACGGGTCTTCACTGTTCAGGCCCCCTCTTGGTTCGGCCAACACCATAGCGGATATGGCTAGTGCTACGGTTGCCAACCTAAAAGCTGAAGGTGTCGATTTCATCAAAATTTATGAAATGGTAAGCCCTGAAGTATTTGAAGCCCTGGTAGACGCGGCCAACGAAGAAGGTCTGCCAATTGCGGCGCACGTTCCTTTGTCGACATTGGCAAGCCAGTCAGGCCCGCAGGTCGACTCCATGGAGCATTTAAGGAATGTCCTATTGGACTGCACAAGTAATCCAATGGAGTTACTCGATTCACGACTAGCGCTTCTTGAAAATCCAGACGGCTTGAGTGGAAGCGAATTACGCTCTTCTATACATGCAGATCAACGGACGTTGGCACTTGCCAATTACGACGACGCTCGTTGTGAAAGTACAATAGCGGCTCTGTCGTCTACTTTACAGGTGCCCACGTTAAGTTTGAATAGCGGTATTCTAAAGCCATACTTTCGGGATGATTGGCAGGATGCATTAAATCGACTTCCCGAACCAGCTCGATCATTAATAACGGGTTTTGGAGCGAGCCGTGCGGCGGCAGATGATGGCACAGAAATTCCAAACGATGATGACACCATAACGTTTGCTGAAAGACAACTTATGTTGGTTAAACGTATGTACGATATGGGCGTGCCCATTGCTGCCGGCACCGACGCTCCAGTTCCCATTACTATTCCGGGCCACAATTTGCACTTGGAACTCGCGGCACTGGTGCATGCGGGCTTATCGCCCTTGGACGCCATTGGGGCCGCTACTCTTCGTCCGGCGGAATTCTTTTCCATGGAAGATGAGATGGGCACGATAGATGTCGGCAAAAGATCGGATATGGTTTTACTAGATAGTGATCCACTTCTGGACATCGAGAACACCAGAACCATTTCGACGGTTATTACTAAAGGTATTGTCTTGAGATCAGAGGATATTGAACTCCTTATTCAAGAATCAGCCAACCCATCAATTTGATGTTGGGGTATTAACAAGTTGGCCATCGTTAGCGCGGCAAGAGATGGCTACCCGTGTCGAAATGCAGATGGTGCAGCTACAACAACCGTGATTCATCGGATTCATTCCACCGGAAACTGTTTAACTATTTGCTTGCGATCATTGCTGGGCGTCACACCAAAACGTTTGGTGTAGGCTCTGGTAAAATGGCTGTGGTCGCTAAAGCCGGATGCCACAGCAATGCTTGCCAGATTTTGGTTGCTTTCCAGTAGTTGTTGGCGTGCATAGCTCAGGCGGATCTCAGTAATGTATTGGCGCGGGGTTTTGGACAGGTGTTTGTTAAATCTGCGCTCAAGGGCGCTCACCGATAAATGCGATGCTGCTGCCAGCTGCGTAACGGTGATTGGTTCGGCAAAGCGTTGGCGAATATATTCTATCGGAGCATTCAAATCACGAAAGGAGGTGGAGGCTCTGTCAGCTTTATCAAGGAATTTGATGGTGCCGAAAATGCCAATTATGCTGTCCTCACAATCGTACACTGGCCACTTTGAAATTGAGTGCCAACCGACAGCCAGGTCCAGATGGTTCATAAGTTCGAGTCGATCGATGACTGACTCGCCAGCCAGCACACGCTGATCTTCCTTGTGGTACTCCCTTGCTAGATGCGCGGGGAAAAAGTCGAAGTCTGTTTTTATTTGTAAATCTTGCAACGAGTAGCTCGTGTCTTCGAGCAGCGATTGGCTCGCACAAACATATCTACACTCAATATCTTTGAGCCAGGCGTCGGTGTCGGCGAGCGCTGAAAATAGAGCGAATGCAGGCGGGGCGTGTTGAAGTGATGGTAGGACAATTTTTTTCATTATCTGCGAATGACGCCGAATTTATACAAATAGTAAGCCAGTTTGTACAAGCCGGCTAGTTTTGATTCGTGTTTAATATTCATTATATAACAAACTAATATTTACAAGTTTTGCTCATTTCCAATGATTAG
>JBALVT010000281.1:0-3493 GCA_036961345.1 Halioglobus sp. | reverse complement strand
CTATTGGAGACCAAGGGCTTCATCGTCAATATGTCTTCTTCTGCGGCCCTGGGTGCACACGCCTGGACGCTGGCGTATTCGGCCTCCAAAGGCGCGCTACTATCTATGACTAAATGTATTGCGGTTGAATTTATGCTGGAAGGTTTGAACTGCAATGCCATCTGTCCCGGCGGCATCGAAACACCCATGGTTGAAGCAGCTGCGATGCAGCTACCAGAAGGCGCTGACCCGCGCTTGATGCAAAAAGTAATGCTGCCTGACGGTTCTTTTGCGCCACCGTCGGATGTTGCATCGGCGGTTGCCTTTTTTGCCTGCGAAGATGCCAATCACATCACCGGTGATTACCTGCGACTGGATGGCGGTCTGATGACCTAGTTCGAGTTCACACAACACAAGGTACGTGCACCAATTTTCGAATTAAGACTGCCGGGTGTTTCAGTCGTCGCATCCGTCGCAGGCCCTACTTGTCGATACCCCCAATCGGTTGGAACCCCACGCCCTTTTGGGGGTATCGACAAGTAGGGCCTGCTACCACGGAGCAAATCCAACTAGATTCGAGATACCCAAAAATGGTAGCGGTTCCCGTCTGTCTTTACCCCCTAAGGGCGTGGGGTTCCAACCGAAAGGGGGTAAAGACAGATGGGAGCTGCGGCGGCAGAAACCGCGTTCCGCTTAAGCACCCGCCATTCAGCTTAATCCCAACGAGTTCCCAGGCGTACGCCGAAAGTACGAGGGCGCTTTGGGCCGAAGAAGTGCGATGGCAAAACGCCGCCGTTATTGTTCTGCCCATCCCAGGTAAATTCATCCGTGAGATTTTCTACGTAGGCTTCAACCCACCAGTTATTGTCAGATTCATAACCGGCCCGCACCGCCATTTCGGCGTAAGAGTCGATTTTTGTTTCGCTCAAATCCTCCCAGCCGCCACCGCGTTCAGACTCCCAGAATATCTCAAAATTACCGGTAATGGCGCCGCCTGATACCGGATACAAGGCGTTAAGAACAAAAGCGCCGGACCAGTCTGGCGCCCAGAAAAGTGGGCTGCCTTCGCAGCCGGTTGGGTCTTCCAGACCACAGACAGGGCCGGTTGTGGCATCACCATCCAAACCAGTGGTTTCACTGTCCATATAGCCCAGGGTGAAATACGCCGTAATAATGTCGTTCACCTGACTTGTGATCGAGCCTTCGACGCCCCAGGCCTCTACTTCACCTGCGTTTCGAACTACCGCCGCTCCGCCCTCCGTTGTGACCACTACCTGTAGGTCTTCATACTCATAGTAATACGCGGTTAAGTCGATGTTGGTTGATCCATCGAAGAGTGAATCTTTGTAGCCTATTTCGTAGGAGTCGACGGTTTCCGGTTCAAAGATATTTGGTCCGAATCCATCGGCGTTGGTGATATCGGTATTGCCGAGAGCCGGCTCTCCATCGGCCCGACTACCCAGATTGAAACTGCCGAACCCTCCTGCTTTGAAACCCTCCGTATAGCTGGCATAAAACATACGTTCATCGGTTGGGCGCCATCTGCCCAGGAAGCGCGTCGTTACGTCATCCCATGATTGCGTGTCAGTAATAAACTCCGCGGTAGAAAATCCGTAGGCCCAGTAGGGCCCCAAATCGCTGTCCGGGGTGGGAACAAAAATGCTGAAATCTTTTTCATCATCGGAGTAACGTGCGCCTACTTCAAGATCGATGGTGTCTGTTACTGCATAATTCAGATTTACGTAGGTAGCCCATCCGGAATACTCTCCCTTTATGATGCCTGGTTCGCTCAGAAGACCGTCAGCTTGGGGCGTAAATTCCGAGCCGTAGTACGCGTATAAGTCTTCACAGCCTGAAAAGGTCATGCCTGAGTTATAGTAATAGCCATAGTACTGGCACATTCTGTCTTCGGCGCCGACGTTGAGGAATTCTGCATCCAGGCTTTCTTCGTAATATGACGCTCCAGCGTACCAGCTAAGCGGGCCATTGGAATTGGAAGTCAGCCGTAATTCCTGCTGGAAATATTCGCCACTCTGGTCGAGACCAAAGTTGTTTACGTTTAGTGGCGTACCATCGTAGTCTTCGCGGTAAAAGTAGTCGTGATCTTTATAGCCAGTGTTTGATGTAAGGGTAGCGAAATCAAAGTCATAATCAATTCGTATGCCCAGGCTCAAAATATCGGAATCATCTGAGTCTCCGGCCGACTGGTCGCTGTCGATATCTTCATCGCTGCCACGCAGTTCAACCCCGCCCATGGCGGTGTCAAAGGCATCCCATATGTCACCGCGATCGACGGCTCGATAAGCTGATCCAGATTGTTCCCGGTCTTCGTATTCTACCGTGGTGTAAATGCCCAGGCGGTCTTTCTCAAAGGTTGTAGACCAACGCAGCGCCCACTTATCGTGTTCGATAAGCTTGTCGGAACCGGGGAATTTGTTGTCGGCAAAGCCGTCTTCTGTCGAATAGTAACCCGCAAGACGCATTGCAAAGTTGTCGCTCACGGGGATGTTTATCGCGCCTTCAGCGACAAAACGATTTCGTTCGGCAACATCTATATCGAAGTAACCTGAGTTGCCACCATCGATTTCAGCTCGGGCAGTGTGCACGCTAAATGCACCAGCGATGGAGTTTCGTCCAAACAAAAACCCCTGTGGGCCACGCAGGACTTCCACGCGGTCTACATCGTACAAACTTGTTACGGCCGAACCGTTGCGTCCTTCATAGAGGTCATTTTTGAAAAACGCGGCTGATGGATCACCGCCAACGCCGAAATCCTGGGTGCGGATACCGCGAACACTGATCGCATCAATAAAGCTGTCCTGAGAGTTCCCTGTTACGCCGGGGGTGAAAGAGACCAGATCTTTCACATCGTCCAGGTTTACCTTGCTGACAAATTCCCCGGACAAAGCGGTGATGGCAAGCGGTACATCCTGCACGGATTCACTGCGTTTGGTTGCAGTAACAATCACTTCTTCGAGTGTTTGTGCCCATGTGGGTGTGCTCACAGCTGAGGCGATTATCACTGCGGACACGGCTTGAGTGAGTTTGCTTCTGGGATTGAACGAAGCGCTGGTTTTTCTTCGGACTGCGGAGTGTCGGCTCATAGTTTTCCCATGATTATTTATTGTGTTGGCTGCCCCGCGGGTCCTGTGCATAGCGCCAATTTTTCTATTGTTATGTCAGGTCTTCTTCCAAGCCTGAGTGGATTCCGTTCACCATAGCGAATCGTATTTGGAAATTATATACCCCTATTGTGTAGTGAAGATGGCTCAACGGGAGGGAATGTTGGTAACTATTCCACTGAAATACCCTGTTCCCGCAATTCTTCTGCCATCGGTTGTAGTGCCCCAGCATAACGGCGCCAGCGCCCTATGGAGCGTGTGTGGGCGGGTTCGCGAACCTGGGCGGCGCTGGCAGTAGACACCGCGCTTTTTTGTGTATGAAAGTCAAGGCAGGCGTCCTCCCAGGGAAGGTCGAGAAAATTCAACAGGCTGCGAGCATTGGTTTCCACGTC
>JBALVT010000280.1:0-3521 GCA_036961345.1 Halioglobus sp. | reverse complement strand
CGGGCAAGGGCGCGCAGGTGCCCCCGCCGCCAGCTGCAGAAGCTCCGCCGTGGAATCGGCTACTCAAAAAGAATAACGGTCGATGCGCAGAGATTCATCTGGATATCAATGTACACGACGATCCGCCCATGCCTGTGAATTGGGTGTCAGAACTGACATATCCAAGACCTCCGGGAAGTACAGAGTCATTCGCCATCTTTAAGCCGGCGCCAGGCTGCACGTAGCCCGATAACCAGTGTGATCAGGGTGCGCCATAATAAAATGCGTTCGTCCCACGTCTGATGGTCAGTAAGCACGCCGCTCGAACCTCGCTCCGGCGGGGTTCCCCGCTAGGCATCCCCACAGCTACGCGCTCCGCAGATATCATCAGTTATGCCGTAAAGGCCGAAGCTAGCGCAACCCAATTCGACTAATAGCTTGGATGATTCATATTATTTGTTACAGTTGTTCCTTTTAAATCAGGAAAACAAATTGATGTCATCAGAAATACAGGGCCGCTGCGATGAGAAATTCGCCAGTGTGAAGGATGCGTTTGCGAAAAACTTTGAAGATAGTCTTGATACCGGAGCCAGTGTAGCGATTACAGTGGAGGGTGAAAGTGTCGTTGATTTGTGGGCGGGCGACCTGGTTGATGCGGATGGCGAAAAATGGCAAGAAGACACAATTGTCAACGTGTGGTCAACAACAAAGACGATGGCAGCCACGGTTATGTTGATGTTGGCAGATCGCGGGTTGTTGGACTTTAACGAAAAAATATCAACGTATTGGCCAGAGTTTGCGCAAAAGGGCAAAGAGAATATTGAAGTCCGCCACATTATGAGTCACTCGGCGGGGCTTTCTTCCGTTGAAGAGCCAATCGTTTTTGCAGACTTCTGCGATCATGAAAAAATTACCACGCTATTGGCCGCCCAGGCCCCTTGGTGGGAGCCTGGTACAAAAAGTGGCTATCACGCGATTACCCAGGGTCATTTGCAAAATGAACTGGTCCGCAGAATCACAGGGAAAACACTGGGTACCTTTTTCAAAGAAGAAGTCGCGGAACCTCTTGGGGCTGATTTTCATATTGGGACACCGGCGTCTTGTTATCCGCGCATTGGGGTATTGTCGCCACCGGAAGCCAGTTCCGATCTGGGTCTTGATCCAAACTCTATCATGGCAAAGACGATGACTAACCCTGCGTTAGATGCGTTGGCCTCTAGAACAGACGCCTGGCGCGGTGCGGAAATTCCGGCTGCAAATGGTCATGGCAATGCCCGATCTGTTGCACGTATCCACAGCGCGATTGCATGCGGCGGTGAAGTTGATGGAGTGCGCTTAATGTCTGAGGAGGGCTGTCGTAATATTTTTGAAGTCCAAACAGATGGTGAAGATTTAGTGCTCGGCACGCCTGTTCGCTTTGGTATGGGTTTTGGTATTAACAGCGAATACCAGCCGATAAGCCCGAATAAAAATGTGTGTTATTGGGGGGGCTGGGGCGGCTCACTTGCGGTGATTGATATGGATGCAAAAATGAGCTTTGCCTATGTTATGAATCGAATGATGGCAGGAACTACCGGTGATTTGCGTGCCGCTAGTCTCTTAATGCCTGCTTATGGTGCGCTCTCCTAATGCCTAATGCTGGTCGCGACCTTCTCCCGATACGAATCGGAAATTCTCTGCGGCCGGTGGGTTTCCGGGTGCCAGTGCACCATCACTGCAGTGCCTTTTACAGCGAGTTTATCGCTCTGGTGGAGCACGCCCTCCAGGGTGATGGAGCTGTTGCCTACCGTGACGGACTCCATGCTCATAAGCACGTCGGTTCCGTAGTGGGTTTCTCCAATGAAGTCGATTTTCAGGGATGCCAGGGTAAAGTGACCCATTCCACCGGCCGCATCGAGATCCTTTATTGATTCCATATACCTCACGCGCAGGTCCTCGAACCAGGCGGCGATGGAAACATTATTAACATGGCCAACCAGGTCGGTTTCACAGATTCGTGGCGTGAGCGTGAAGGAAAAAATAGGCATAGGGCACCTCGGTAAATTCTTGAGGCATTATGCCTGATTCAGTGTTGGCCGCAAAATCGTTGGGCCATGGTGGTATTCCATTTTATCGGTTGATAGCCGGCAATGTAGCCGCGATCATGCTTTAAGCTCGTTGATACAAATCAACAAGCTGGTAAGGCGCGGGCGCTATAGTAAAACTGTATCGGGCCTAAATGCTCGGGAAGACTTTTATACAATTGGCAGGCTGAACAGCTAGCGGCCAGAAAACAGGGAAATTGATTATGGTTGTTGATAAAGCCGTGAAGCTCGACAAATTCATGGAGGGCGTGATTTTACGAAATCCTGGTGAGCCCGAATTTCACCAGGCGGTGAATGAAGTGGCCGTGGACATTATTCCCTACATGGCAGACAAACCAATCTATAAGGATCTGAGGATTCTGGAACGTATGACCGAACCCGATCGGGTTCTGAGCTTTCGGGTGGTCTGGGAAGATGATATAGGTGATCTTCGCGTAAACAGGGGCTTCAGAGTCCAGCAGAACAATGCTATCGGCCCTTATAAGGGTGGCATCAGGTTTCACCCGTCCGTCAACCAGGGTGTGCTCAAATTCCTGGCCTTCGAGCAAGTGTTCAAGAATTCTCTGACGGGCTTGCCTATGGGCGGTGCCAAGGGCGGTGCCAACTTCAACCCTAAGGGCCGTTCAGACAGGGAGGTAATGCGCTTCTGCCAGGCCTTTATGACCGAGTTGCATCGCCACATTGGGCCCGACACAGATGTGCCGGCGGGCGACATTGGAGTGGGTTCTCGAGAGGTGGGTTACCTGTTCGGCCAGTACAAGCGGCTGGTTAATCGATTTGAAGGAGTATTGACCGGCAAAGCATTGGACTTCGGTGGCAGCTATGTTCGTACTGAGGCCACGGGCTACGGTGCGGTCTATATGATGGAAGAAATGCTGGCCCATCATGGTGAGCACATAGACGGACGAACCTGCCTGCTGTCCGGCTCGGGTAACGTTGCTACCTACTGCGCAGAAAAGCTGATTGCGTCGGGCGGAAAGGTGCTGACCCTCTCAGATTCAGATGGGTTCGTCCATGCCAAAGACGGCTTCACCCAGGACCAGGTCGACTGGATCAAGGAATTGAAGAACGGCCGTCGGGGACGCATTCTGGAAGCGGCCAAAGAGTTTGGTCTCAAGTACTACAAAGGCAAGAAACCCTGGGGGATTGCAGGCGAGCTGGTATTCCCCTGTGCCACACAAAACGAGATAGATGGTAGCGCAGCTCAAACACTGATGGGAAACGGCGTGCGGGCAATTTGCGAAGGGGCCAATATGCCCACTACACCAGAGGCGGTTAAAGTGTTCAGTACAGCAAAGCATGTGCTGCACACGCCCGCAAAAGCCGCCAATGCCGGAGGGGTCGCCGTTTCCGGTCTGGAGATGAGCCAGAACAGTCTGCGCCTGCAGTGGCCTGAAGCGGAGGTGGATCTGCGCTTACGGGAAATAGTAAAAAACATACACGACGAATGCGTGGAAC
>JBALVT010000027.1:0-30293 GCA_036961345.1 Halioglobus sp. | reverse complement strand
ATCCCGGTTCTTCGTTTACTCGAATTCTGGGTGGTCGCATTTTTGTGGGCCTGGGCCTAATCTCCTATTCATTTTACCTCTGGCACTTTCCCATTTTTGCATTTTCGCGTATCGGCGGCGCCTTTGCTTCAAACACTGAAAAAATTGCTATTACAGCGGTGGCCCTGGGTGTTTCGATTGTCAGTTATTACTGCATCGAAAAGCCCGCTCGAAATCCGAATACTATCGCTCGTCGTCCTTTTTTCATTATTCTTTTTTTGGTTTTTACCGCATTGGTATCAGGCGGTGCCGTCATATTGAAGTTGGATGGAATACCCGGCCGCCTGGGTGTTTTTTCGAATTTATTTGCAGAGGCCGCTATAGAAAAGCTTACGCAGGGTGATAGAGCGTGCAATCGGTTTTCCGATGAGCCTTGTCGTTTTTTGATGCCAGAGGCGACATCGACACTGATATCGGTCGGCGACAGTCAGGCGGCGGCCATCAGTGCGCAGCTGCTTAAATCCGCAGCGCGTAATAACGCCAATTTTGTGCAGCTTACTCAGGCGGCCTGTCTGCTAATCAAGGGAACAACGCGTTTTGACGACAACAGGCCGCATGAGAAATGCCTGGCGGCTACGGCTTTTGCGAATGATTTCCTCGAAAATTCACCGCCTGCCACCATTGTATATACGGGACGTTTTCCGCTGCATATCAATGGGGAGCGGTTCGACAACGGCGAGGGTGGAGTTGAATCGGGACCTTCTCCGCGCCTGAGCGCTAATGACGCGACACTGGCTGTTACCGATGTTGCACAGCAAATGATTCGCGGCTGGTTGGCCCATGGGCACACGGTGGTTCTTGTTTATCCTATACCCGAAGTGGGCTGGAATCTTCCAAAACTTGTCGCAAGCAAGATTCCAGAGCTTGCCGATGATCAGCTAACCCGCGATTTCCCCTTGTTGCGTCACTTGGATATTACCACCAGCTACCGCGTGTTTAAGGCCTGGGCAAAACCCTCCGTACAGATGTTGGATGGAGTGGGTGAAAACTCAAATTTGCTGCGAGTATATCCGGCGGGTATCTTCTGTGAAGATAGCACCCAGCGGTGTTTGACCCACGATCAAGAGCACTTTTACTACTCTGACGACAATCATTTGAGCGCTGTTGGTGCCCGTCTTTTGGTTGCAGAGATTGAGGCTGTTCTGGGCTGGAAAGCGGATTCTGGCGAACAACCGAATGCGCCGCAAGACAGTGATTAATTTTGGAGAGCCGCATGCCTGAAACCCAGCATGAAATATGGATGCACAGAGCTCTTGCGTTAGCAGATCGGGCTGCCAACGAAGGTGAGGTACCTGTGGGTGCCGTGGTGGTTCGTGATGGCGAACTACTGGGGGAGGGCTGGAACCAGGTAATAGGCAGTGATGACCCAACAGCCCACGCCGAAGTTGTGGCTTTGCGCGACGCCGCCGCGGCCGTGGGAAATTACAGATTATCCGGTGCGTTGCTGTATGTGACTCTGGAACCATGCACGATGTGCGCGGGAGCGTTGGTTCATGCGCGGATAAAACAATTGGTGTTTGCCGCCCGGGAACCCAAAGCCGGCGTGGTTGAAAGCTGCTGTTCGATGCTGGATGAACCCTGGTTTAACCACAAAGTCGATTGGATAGAAGGTGTTCTGGCCGAACAAAGCAGTGAACGCCTGCAGCGTTTTTTTGCAGGGCGCAGGAAATCAAAGCGCTGAGAATTTGCCCTTGCGAAGGGTGTTTGGGACCAGGTCTGCCGTGTTGACTGGCGGGCGGGGTTTGTTTTGGCTTATGTCCTCCCATTGTAAGACACTGTAATAGTGACGGATATTTTGTACGTAAGTAACGGGCTCTGTTCCTCGGGCAAAGCCATGTCTGACACTCTCGTAATACTTCTTTTTTTGCAGTAGTGGCAGGTATTTCATTATATCGGCCCACAGGTGTGGGTCTCCTCCGTGTCGCTCGGTAATGACCCGGGCATCCTCCAGGTGTCCCATGCCGATGTTATATGCCGCCAGCCCCATCCATGTGAGGTCTGGTTCGGCAATATCGTTCGGTAGCCGTCTTTTGATGTTTTTCAGGTAGCGGGCGCCGCCGCGAAGACTTTGCGTTGCGTCCAGGCGGTTTTCTACGCCCAGTTCTCTTGCGGTGGGCAGGGTTAACATCATCATGCCTCGAACGCCGGTGGGTGATGTCGCCTGTGGATTCCAGTGGGACTCCTGGTAGGCAATGGCTGCCAGTAACTCCCAGTCCAGTTGATATTCCTGGGCCACCTGTTGAATCAGATCACGGTACTTGGGCAGTTTTCTACTGACGTTTCGTGAGAACGTATGAGAGCCCATTCTGGAAACACCGGCAGCATGGCCAAAATGCAGTTCTTGCAGTCTCTCCATTTCGCCGGTTTTTTCAAGGTTTGCAAAGACAGTGTCGATTGTTTGTATAAGGCGTTTGTTATTTCCATCGGGGGGAAAAAACCACGCCAGATGCTGTTCAGTGCCCAGTTCAAAGGCGACCCTGAGTCTGGGATACAGTCCCTGCTGCACTTTAAATTCGTTGGAATCAATGATGGCAAGATCAACTTCTTTACTGGCCACGAGTGCGAGTAGCTCCATGGAGTCAGCCTCTTCGAGTTCCCGCCATTGAAGTTGATCCTGCTCGGTTTGTTGCAAGTTCCTGAGAGTGTCTGCATGGCTGCTACCGGCCAGAACCGCAATACTCATGCCAGCCAAATCAGCCAGTTTTCTGGGCCTGAAGGTGCCCGCCACGTAGACTACCTGCGGGGTTAACGCATAATAGGGCTGGGAGTGCGGGTATTTTTCAGCACGTTTCCCGGTTAGTGTTAATCCGGCTGCGGCCAGGTCTACTTCATTGCGCCGCAATTTTCGAAAAATGGCCCCCAGGCTGAATTCCGGCTTCATGACCAATTCTACCTCGAGCTCGTCGGCCAGGCGTTTTGCCAGGGCGTATTCAAAGCCAGTGGGTGAATTCTTGTCTTCGTAATAGGTGGTGGGGCTATTGCGTGTAACGATTACCAGCTCGCCTTCAGCCTTGATTCTGTCCAATGCATCGCCACTTTCGCAGCCGGCGGTAAGAAGACCCATGCTGAAGTATGACAGTGCTACCACGATTTTTATCATTAGTTGACGCATTGCGCTATTCTAGCCTCGTTGCCGGTAGGACGAATAGCCATAAATACCATGGTATTTCATCGCTTTATCAGTTAACGAAGGGCGGGCAATACAGTATAATGCCGCCTTCTTTAATACCTCCCTCTGGAGCTCTCCAAAGCATGCTCATCCTGCGCGGTGCCTCGGCCCTGTCAGCTTTTCGTTTGGATAAACTGGCGCACAAACTCTCCGACATACACCCAAAAATACGTCTTCTGCACACGCAATACGTACATTTTTGTCAACTGGCCGAGCCGCTTAACGACGAAAAAGAGTCGGTGCTGGCCAAGTTGCTTACCTATGGGCCTCAGCCTTCAGAGCAGGGTTCGGACTTCGCTGTGGAAACCGCCCATCTCATGCTGGTGGTGCCACGTCCCGGTACGATTTCTCCCTGGTCCAGCAAGGCTACAGACATTGCGCACAATAGTGGCCTGCAGTCGGTCCAACGGTTAGAGCGCGGCATCAGTTATTATTTCGATCTCCCCGGTGATCTGGATTCCGAGCAGCTCGGTGCAATTCGCGCCCTGGTGCATGATCGGATGACGGAAAGTCTATTGCCGGACCTGGATTCGGCTGCAGCGCTGTTTCGACGCGAGTCGCCGGCTCCGATGTCGATTGTCGATATACTCGGCGGCGGCCGCGAAGCCCTGGTGGCAGCTGACCGAAATTTGGGTTTGGCATTGGCCGGAGACGAAATTGACTATCTTGTGGCCAGCTTTATTGAACTGGGTCGAAATCCTGTTGATGTAGAACTGATGATGTTTGCCCAGGCAAATTCGGAACACTGTCGCCACAAAATATTTAATGCCAGTTGGAGCATTGACGGCGAGCCTCAAGATGAGTCTCTGTTCGGTATGATTCGAAATACCTACAAATGTGGTGGTGAGAATGTGCTGTCGGCTTATTCCGACAATGCTGCGGTTGTCGCCGGCCATCACGCCGGGCGATTTTATCCCGATCCCGACACGGCAGAATATGGGTTCTCCCAGGAAAATATTCACCTGCTAATGAAGGTTGAAACCCATAACCATCCCACCGCAATCGCACCATTTCCCGGGGCCGGAACCGGCTCTGGCGGAGAAATCCGCGACGAGGGTGCTGTGGGACGAGGTTCGAAACCAAAAGTTGGCCTTTCAGGATTTACGGTTTCAAACCTGAATATACCTGGCTATCGGCAATCCTGGGAAAATGACTACGGCAAGCCTGGCAGGATTGTGTCGGCGCTGGACATCATGCTGGAGGGGCCGATAGGTGGGGCGGCATTTAACAATGAGTTTGGCCGGCCTAATATCTGCGGTTATTTTCGAACCTATGAAAATTTGGTTGCGGGCGCAGATGGTCCTGAGGTCCGTGGCTACCACAAGCCCATTATGATTGCCGGGGGCTACGGCAATGTTCGCCAGGAACATGTAGAGAAGGGTGATTATCAACCCGGGGCTAAACTCATCGTGCTTGGCGGTCCGGCGATGCTGATTGGCCTTGGGGGAGGTGCGGCATCCTCGATGGCAAGTGGGGACAGCCTGGAAGATCTGGATTTTGCCTCTGTGCAGCGTCAGAACCCGGAAATGGAGCGTCGCTGTCAGGAGGTTATTGATCACTGCTGGCAGCTCGGTGAAGAAAACCCGATTGCGTTTATACACGATGTCGGCGCGGGCGGTTTATCCAATGCCCTGCCTGAGTTGGTGAAAGATGGCGGCAGGGGTGGGCGCTTTCAATTGCGCAATGTGCCCAATGACGAACCGGGCATGTCGCCCCTGGAAATATGGTGTAACGAATCCCAGGAGCGTTATGTCATGGCGGTGGAGCCCGAGAATCTCGCGCGTTTTGAAGCTATCTGCCAGCGCGAGCGGTGTCCATTTGCGGTAGTGGGTGAGGCGACCGAAGAGTTGCATCTGCATTTGGCAGATACCGAATTTGACAATGCCCCCGTTGATCTTCCCATGTCGATACTGTTTGGCAAGGCACCAAAAATGCACCGGGAGGTTACCCGCCAAAACATTACCCAGCACCCGCTGGAACTCGAAGTTGCCGCGCCAGAAGCGCTGGAACGCGTGCTTCAACTGCCCAGCGTCGCCAGCAAGAGTTTTCTCATTACCATTGGCGATCGAACTGTTACCGGTATGGTTGCACGTGATCAGATGGTGGGGCCATGGCAGGTTCCTGTTGCCGATTGTGCGGTAACCACAGTTTCTTACGATTCCTTTGCCGGTGAGGCGATGGCCATGGGTGAGCGAACGCCTTTGGCGCTCATTAATGGGCCTGCATCCGGAAGAATGGCGGTGGCGGAGGCTATTACCAATATCTGTGCGACCTCTATCGCGGATATTCGCGATGTAAAGCTGTCCGCAAACTGGATGTGTGCCGCCGGCAGTGGTGTTGAAGATGCAGTTTTATTCGACACTGTAAAAGCCGTAGGTATGGAGTTCTGTCCCGACTTGGGCATCACCATACCGGTGGGCAAAGATTCGATGTCTATGCGCACAAGCTGGGAAGATGGCGAGCAGAAAAAGTCTGTTACTGCTCCAATGTCCCTGATTGTTTCGGCCTTTGCGCCAGTGGTTGATGCGCGTTTGTCGGTCACACCGCAGCTAAAAATTGGCGGCGATACTTGTCTGGTGTTAATAGATCTGGGCAGGGGCGCTGGCAGATTGGGCGGTTCAGCTTTGGCCCAGGTGTTTGGGCAGTTGGGTGATGAGGCACCGGACATGCATAGCGCTGCAGACTTGAAAGCGTTTTTCATCCTGGTTCAGGAGCTGCTCGCGGCCCAAAAAGTTCTGGCATACCACGATCGTTCAGATGGCGGCTTGATAACCACCTTGGCAGAGATGGCATTTGCCGGCCGCTGTGGGCTTCAGGTAGATCTGGACGGCTTAGCTGGAACCGTATTACAAGTTTTGTTTAATGAAGAAGCCGGAGCGGTATTGCAAATTGATGTGGCCGACCTCGAGAGCTTGCGTTCCCGAGCCGATCAGTTGGGCCTGGGTGATTGCACTCATATAATAGGCACCGCACAAGACGGTGATACTGTGTCGATTTCTCGAGGCAGTGAACTCTGGCTGAAGGACTCAAGGGCTCGTCTACATAAGCTTTGGGCACGTACCAGTTATGAAGTGCAATCTTTGCGTGACAACTCCGATTGCGCGGCCGAGGAGTTTGCCAGGATAGATGCGCTCGACTCGGGTTTGTCAGCGCATTTGACTTTTGATCCGAGTGATAACATTTGTGCGCCGTATATTAATACCGGTGTCAGGCCGAAGATCGCTGTATTGCGGGAGCAAGGTGTTAATGGCCATGTCGAAATGGCGGCCGCTTTTCACAAGGCCGGTTTTGCCCCTTTTGATGTACATATGAGTGACATTTTGAGTGGCCAGCGTTCGCTAGAGGAATTTAAGGGCCTGGTAGCGTGCGGAGGGTTTTCCTACGGCGATGTTTTGGGCGCCGGCGAAGGCTGGGCCAAGAGCGTGTTGTTCAACCCGGCGGTGAGAGATGAGTTTTCAGCCTATTTTCAGCGCCCGGATACCTTCACCCTCGGCGTTTGTAACGGTTGCCAAATGGTATCAAATTTGAAATCTCTGATACCTGGTGCCGATCATTGGCCGCGATTTGTTCGCAATCGCTCTGAACAATTTGAAGCACGACTTGCAATGGTCGCAGTTGAGAAAAACCCCTCTGTACTGCTCTCGGACATGGCCGGCTCTTACCTCCCTATTGCGGTTGCGCACGGTGAGGGCAGAGCAGAATTTGGTAACGATGACGCTATGGCTAGTTGCGAAGCCAGCGGGACCGTGGCGCTGCGTTATATTGAAAACAACGGTCAGGGCGCTAGCGCCTATCCTGCAAATCCGAATGGCTCGCCAGGTGGAATTACCGGGTTATCCAGCCTGGATGGACGCGCTACCATCATGATGCCGCATCCGGAACGAGTGTATCGCACAATCCAGCATTCCTGGGCGCCGGACAGCTGGGGTGAAGATGCTGGATGGCTGAGACTGTTTCGCAATGCTCGTATGTGGTTGGATTAGGTCATGCTTCCTAATCTGCCTCTTGTAGCCGAACCGCTTTTATCTATAATGGCGCACATCCAGAAGACGGTGATGATAGATCGCCGTTTCCCAATATCCTGTTAGAGCAACCCTATGTTAAATAAGTATTCACTGTGGAAATATCTGCTTGTACTATTTATGGTTTTTATCGGCCTGTTTTATGCCGCGCCCAACCTTTACGCGCCTGACCCTGCACTGCAGATGGCAGGGCAGAGCAGTTCCCAGCTGATCGACCAGAAAATACTGAAAAAGGCGCTGACCGCACTCGATGAGGCGGGTATTGAGCATTTTGGTGAAACAATCGACGATTCCGGCCGCAGTGCGCTGATTCGTCTCCGTGACCGGGATTCTCAATTGCGTGCGCAAGCCAGTGTCTCCAGAGGCGTTGGTGACAGTTTTATTGTGGCACTGAATCTGGCCCCCACAACCCCCGAATGGCTAAGTGATTACGGTGCTCAGCCCATGAAGCTAGGCCTGGATTTAAGTGGAGGGGTGCATTTTAAGCTGGAAGTGGACGTGAATGCGGCGATTGAGCGGCGCATGGAGTTTTATACTACCGCCATAAAGAAAACCCTGCGTGAGGAGAGAATTCGCGGTCTGGTTAACTTGAACGGCCAATGGCAGGTGGAAACCCGCTTCAAAAACGAAGAGCTCAGAGAGCAGGCCAGGACGGCTATTGCCGATCGTTTCCCCGAATTATTCCTGGACCGGGTGGAAGTTGGTGAAAGCTGGAATTTAGTGGCTGCGATGACCGAACAGACTAAGGCCGAAATTGGTGAATACGCTGTAGCGCAAAATTTGACCACTTTGAGAAACCGTGTCAATGAACTTGGTGTTTCCGAGCCTCTGGTTCAGCGTCAGGGACGCAATCGAATCGTGGTTGAATTACCAGGTATTCAAGATACTGCCGAAGCCAAACGAATACTGGGGAAGGTCGCTAATCTGGAATTCCGCCTGGTGGCTAACCGCGATGCCCCCGCTTCGGATAAACAACAATTTGAATACCGCGATGCCGGTCGCGGCGGTGTTAGCGAGTGGCTCGAAAGAGAAGTCATTATCACCGGCGAGCGGGTGTCTAACGCCCAGGCCAGCTTCGATCAAAACGGTCTGCCCAACGTCAATATCGGCCTCGATAGTGAGGGCGGTAGCATGATGAATAAGGCTACTCGTAACAATATCAAGCGCCGGATGGGGGTGCTCTTTATAGAGCGGAAGTATCGTACTCGCTATGAGGTTCAGGAAGATGGATCGGAAATCGCGGTTAAAATCCCCTATGACGAAAAGAAACTGCTGACGGCGCCTACGATTCAGTCGGCGTTGGGTGCTCAGTTTCAGATTACCGGGCTCGATGGTCCCGGTGAAGCACCAGAACTGGCCTTGATGCTGCGAGCTGGTGCGTTAGCGGCACCCATAACCTTTGTAGAAGAGCGCACGGTTGGCCCGTCTTTGGGGGCAGAAAATATCCAGATGGGCGTCAAGTCAGTGCAGTATGGACTGGGTTTGGTGGTTCTGTTCATGATGCTTTATTACCGGGTGTTTGGTGTGGCGGCCGTCACCGCGCTAACGTTTAACCTGATACTGCTTATTGCATTTATGTCGATGTTGGGCGCAACTCTGACATTGCCCGGTATCGCGGGTATTGTATTGACCGTGGGCATGGCCGTGGATGCAAACGTGCTGATCTTTTCCAGGATACGGGAGGAAGTCAACAATGGGCTGGCGCCGCAAATGGCGATTCACTCGGGTTTTGAGCGCGCGGTCGCAACCATTCTCGATGCCAATATCACAACTTTGATTGTGGCAGTTATTTTATATGCGGTTGGCACCGGGCCAATCAAAGGCTTCGCAGTCACATTGTCTATCGGCATCCTGACCTCTATGTTTACAGCGATCATGGGTACGCGAGCTATCATCAACCTGATCTATGGTGGGCGTAAGGTCAACAAGCTATCTATCGGGGGAGTAAAGTCATGAAAGTGATCAATTTTATGGGCCATCGCAAACTGGCCATGATATTTTCTCTCGTGCTGGTGGTCGCCGCGATTACTTCTTTATCGACTCGCCAGCTTAACTGGGGCCTGGATTTTACCGGGGGAACACTGGTTGAGGTTCACTATAGCCAGAGTGCGGATCTTAACGCCATTCGTGGAACGCTTGACGAGAAGGGCTATGCAGGAGCGGTTGTGGTCAGTTTTGGGACTGACAAAGATGTGATGATTCGCCTGCCGAAGGGCTATTCAGATCAAGAGGGTGCAGACTTGTTGGCGGTTCTTGAATCTTCTTTTGATGGCGCCGTTGAATTGCGCCGGATTGAATTTGTCGGGCCACAGGTTGGGGATGAGCTGCGTGAACAAGGCGGGCTGGCCATGTTGCTGGCACTGGGTCTTGTTATGCTCTACGTGGCGTTTCGTTTTCAGCTTAAATTTGCCGTCGGGGCCGTCGTCGCACTGGTCCACGACGTGATCATCACCCTGGGTTTCTTTTCTATTGTCGGAATGGAATTCGACCTGACGGTATTGGCGGCGCTGCTTGCCGTTATCGGTTATTCCCTGAATGATACGATCGTGGTGTCCGATCGAATTCGGGAGAACTTTCGTAAGTTGCGTCGCCCAGGTTCGGCAGAAATTATCAATATCTCTTTAACAGAAACACTGGGCCGTACCATCGTAACTTCATTGACGACATTGTTAGTACTGTCGTCGTTAGCGATTTTTGGCGGAGAAATGATTAACGGATTTGCGATAGCGCTTATTGTGGGCGTCGTGATCGGAACCTATTCCTCCATCTTCGTGGCGGCCAATACCTTGATGGCATTGGGTGTCAGTAAGGAAGACCTTATGATTCCTGTAAAAGAAGGGGCAGACCTGGAAGATTTAGCCCCCTGAATAACTGCTAATTGATCTCAGGTACCGCAAGACGGACTTAGGATTAATGGTACTTACTTAAGGTTTGTTCCCTGCCATCCCGCCACGCCAGTCAGTGTTAACCTCATCGGTTGGAACCCCACGCCCTTTGAGGTTAACACTGACTGGCGTGGCTAGTTCGCAGAATAAACCAACCAGCGGAGACGCTCAGTGTAGCGGGCTGTGATGTCAGGCCCGTTGGAAGGCGTGGGGTTCCAACTGATAACGGGCCTGACATCGCAGTCTGCGTCTTAAAAGCAACGAACGATGGGCTTGTTTAAGTAAGTACCACTGGACTTAGGATAGCAAAGGTTTAGTAACCTGCAGAACCGCTTTGAAACACTTCGGATTTCCGCACACGATATTGCCCGACTCCATGAAATTATCAGAGCTGTCGATATCGGCAACCAGGCCACCGGCTTCTCGCACCAGCAGCACGCCTGCGGCGAGATCCCAGGGCGCCAGGCCAATTTCCCAGAACGCGTCAAGTCGTCCAGCGGCAACATAAGCCAAATCCAGAGAGGCGGCGCCCGCTCGGCGAATGCCGGCGCACTGTCCCGCCAACAACTCAATGGTTTTGCTGTGGGCGGCGAGTTTGTCATCGCAGTGATCTTTAAATGGAATGCCCGTCCCCAGTAATGCACCGTCAAGGGAGTCACGTTTACTTACACGAATGCGGCGGCCATTGAGCTGCGCTCCGCGACCACGCGAGGCCGTGAATTCTTCACGCCTGACTGGGTCCAGAACAACGGCGTGCTCGAGTTTGCCTCGATATAAACAGGCTATAGATACCGCATAGTGTGGAATTCCACGTACAAAGTTTGTTGTCCCGTCCAGTGGGTCGATGATCCAGCGGTACTCAGATTCTTCGTTGCCGGTTAGTCCCGATTCTTCGCCATGAAATGCGTGTTCAGGATAGGCCTTTTTCAGGTGGTAGATGATGTCTTGCTCTGCGGATATATCAACTTCGGTAACGAAGTCGTTTACCCCTTTGGCTTTCACCTCAAAATTGTCCAGATCATCCGAGGCGCGCACAATCGTTTCACCGGCCTTACGGGCGGCACGCAGCGCGATATTGATCATCGGTTCCATAGTGTTTCTATCCGGGCAGTGTTCGTGGGCGCGCGATTATAGCAGTAGATTGGGGTTTGTTAATACCACCTATTTGCGCGACATCTCTGTCAGCGCACCTCCAAAAACCTGCTACAATTGCGCGCCTTTTTTAATACGCCTTACCTTCTTGGGCCACAAATCACTATGAAGCTGGAAAACATTCGAATCGTATTGGTCAACACCAGCCACCCCGGTAATGTGGGAGCGGTTGCCCGAGCGATGAAAAATATGGGCCTTGGCAAGCTGTACCTGGTTGCACCCAGGCAGTTCCCCGATGAGCAGGCAACCTGGCGCGCTGTTTCGGCTGCCGATATTTTGGAATCTGCTGTGGTGACCGATACGTTGCAAGAAGCCGTTGGCGACTGTCGGTTTGTGGTGGGAACGAGCGCCAGGGGCCGCCGTATTCCATGGCCACTGCTTGATCCACGGCGCTGTGCCGAGCGCATGGATGGAGAGTCAGAGCAAGGAGAGGTTGCGGTGTTGTTTGGTCGCGAGGACCGCGGTCTTACCAATGATGAGCTCAAGGTATGCAATCTTCATTTGAATATTCCTACCTCCGAGGATTACAGCTCTCTTAACCTGGCAATGGCAGTGCAGATTGTCTGTTATGAGCTGAGGATGTTGTTTGATAGGTCCGATCTTCCGGACAAGCAGGATGCCCAGTGGGACACCCCTTTTGTCACGGGCGATAGTATGGAGCATTTTTACAAACATTTAGAGGAGACAATGATCGATATTGAGTTTCTTGATCCCGCTGCGCCCCGGCAACTTATGCAGCGTATGCGGCGTTTATTCAGCCGGGTCAGGTTGGACAAAATGGAACTGAATATCCTCAGGGGAATACTCTCAAACACCCAAAAGTGGGTCGAAAAGGCGCGAAAGTAGGCTATCTCTCCCCAGAATACTTGACAAAAATACTCGGTTTAATAGTTGACTGTTTTAGTGGGTTATTGCATAATTTCTCCATCGAAATAAGCAGGGTAGACGCATGCGCCTAACCACCAAAGGACGATACGCCGTGACCGCGATGCTGGATCTTGCATTGCATGCCGAATCAGGTCCGGTTAGTCTCGCCGACATTTCTGGCCGGCAGGATATCTCCCTGTCTTACCTTGAGCAGTTATTTGCCAAACTCAGGCGCAGAGAGCTGGTGACCAGTGTTCGCGGGCCGGGCGGCGGTTATCGGCTGAGCAGAGCCGGTGGTGATATTTATGTTGCCCAGATCATCGATGCGGTGAATGAAGCTGTAGATGCTACTGGCTGTGGTGGTACCAGTGATTGCCAGCAGGGCGAGGTCTGTCTGACCCATCATCTTTGGTGCGATTTAAGCGACCAGATTCACGGCTTCCTCAGTAGTATCAGCCTTGCCAATCTGGTGGAAAAACGTGAGGTACAAAGTGTTTCGGCCCGCCAGACATTGCGTACCCAGCAGATGGAAACACTTACCCTTACAGAAGTTTGATCCCGTTAGAAAAACGGTGATTTTTGGAGTTTATAGAAATGCAAAAACCGATTTACTTTGACTACCTTGCAACAACGCCGGTAGACCCGCGCGTTGCCGAGAAGATGTCACATTGTTTGTCCATGGAAGGGAACTTCGGTAATCCTGCGTCGCGTTCACATTTGTTTGGATGGAAAGCGGAAGAAGCAGTTGAAAATGGTCGTCGTCAGGTGGCAGACCTGCTTAATGCTGATCCCCGTGAAATCGTTTGGACTTCCGGTGCCACAGAGTCAGATAACCTGGCGATTAAAGGTGTTGCGCATTTCTACGGCAAGAAGGGTAAACACATCATCACCTCCAAAATTGAACACAAGGCGGTTCTGGATTCATGCCGGCAATTGGAGCGCGAAGGCTACGAGGTGACTTATCTCGACCCCGATAGCAATGGTCTTACCAGACCTGAGGTGATCGCTGGGGCCATTCGAGAAGACACCATACTGGTAAGCATCATGCATGCCAACAATGAAATTGGTACTGTTAATGACATCGCGGGCATTGGCGAAGTGACACGTAATGCAGGTGTTTTATTCCATGTAGATGCCGCTCAGGCAGCGGGCAAAATTCCTATTGATCTCGAGCTCATGAAAGTCGACCTGATGTCCCTTTCGGCGCATAAAATGTATGGCCCCAAGGGCATGGGCGCTTTGTATGTGCGCCGCAAGCCCCGGGTTCGCCTGGAAGCACAAATGCACGGCGGGGGCCATGAACGGGGAATGCGTTCAGGTACTTTGGCCACCCATCAGATAGTGGGTATGGGTGAAGCTGCGCAAATCGCTCGCGAGGGAATGGCCGAGGAAACGATTAAATTACTGGCCTTGCGTCAGCGGTTCTGGGATGGGATTAAAGATATTGAAGAAGTGCATATCAACGGTGATCCAGAGGCGCGTCTGCCCGGGGTACTGAATGTCAGTATAGCCTTTGTAGAGGGTGAATCACTCATTATGTCACTTAAGGATCTCGCCGTATCGAGCGGATCTGCTTGTACGTCGGCCAGCCTGGAGCCTTCGTATGTATTGAGGGCGCTTGGTCTCAATGACGAGTTGGCGCACAGCTCTCTTCGTTTCAGTTTTGGACGTTTTACCACAAATGAAGATGTTGATACCGCCGTGGCGCAGTTGCGCACTGCAGTTGATAAGTTACGTGATTTATCGCCGCTTTGGGACATGTATAAAGACGGTGTTGATTTGAGCAAAATCGAGTGGGCAGCACACTAAATTTTACTGCCGGCATGCCGGCGATGAGAGGACATTATGGCTTATAGCGAAAAGGTACTGGATCATTACGAAAATCCACGCAACGTTGGCAAGATGGATGCGGGGGATGACAATGTGGGTACCGGTATGGTGGGTGCTCCGGCTTGTGGCGATGTAATGCGCCTGCAAATAAAGGTCAACGCTGACGGTATTATAGAGGATGCCAAGTTTAAGACGTACGGCTGCGGTTCCGCTATTGCTTCGAGTTCACTGCTTACCGAATGGGTGAAAGGCAAAAACCTGGATGAAGCTGAGCAAATTAAGAATACAGAAATTGCGGCTGAGCTTGCTCTCCCGCCGGTAAAAATTCACTGCTCTGTTCTGGCCGAAGATGCTATTAAGGCGGCGGTCAAGGATTTGAGAGAGAAGAGAGGTTAGTAAGTGATGGGTCTTACAATCACCGAAGCTGCTGCGCAGCACGTTGGCTCGCAACTGGTCAGCCGGGGCAAGGGCCTGGGCATTCGCGTGGGCGTTAGAACCTCGGGCTGTTCTGGAATGGCGTATGTGCTTGAGTTTGTTGACGAGCAGGTAGAAGAAGACCAGGTTTTTGAAGATCACGGTGTGAGAGTCTTCGTCGATCCCAAAAGCCTTGTTTATCTCGATGGTACGGAGTTGGACTTTGTGAAAGAGGGGCTAAACGAGGGACTACAGTTTCGTAACCCCAATGTGGCTGGAGAGTGTGGCTGTGGGGAGAGCTTCACGGTTTAACACCGGCGCTGTGGTGCTCCTGAATGTCAAATATAGAATTCCAGAAGAACTATTTCGAATTGTTCGAGCTGCCTGTGCAGTTCAGCGTTGATGAAACACGCCTTGGAAAAAGCTTTCGGCAGTTACAGCAACAGCTCCACCCAGATCGTTTCGCCGGTGCTTCGGCACATGAACAGCGTGTTGCTGTACAATATTCGGCACTGGTAAATCAGGCGTACACCGTATTGCTAGAACCGCTTGCCAGGGCGCTTTACCTGCTGGAGTTACAGGGAATTAGCCAGCAGGAAGTTTCATCTCAAAAGGTTGCCGGTGGTTTTCTCATTGAGCAGATGGAGTTGCGGGAAAAGTTGGAAACCATTTCCGATATGGTCGACCCTGAAACAGTACTCGATCACCTGATGACGGAAATATTAGCTGATATTAAAATTCATCAGAACGAATTTGAGAGCGCCTATGTGGAAAGCGAGCTGTCCGAGGCGGCAGCTGCCTGCGTTAAAATGCAATATCTGGCGAAACTCTTACTCGAAGCAGAACAAATTGAATCCGGATGGCTGGACTAAACACAGGTCTAATCCAGCGCCGAGCTTGGGAATAAAGCGGAAATAATATGGCGTTGTTACAAATTGCTGAGCCAGGCCAATCGCCGTTGCCGCACCAGATTAAGCGCGCTGTTGGCATCGATCTTGGCACGACTAACTCCCTGGTTGCGACTTTGCGGGGCGGGCGGGCCTCGGTGCTGGCGGATGCCCAGGGACGTGAGATGTTGCCCTCTGTTGTCAATTATTCTGGCGCCGAGCGGGTCATAGGCCATAGGGCTCAGGAGATGGCAGTCGCCCATCCTGCGGATACATTAGCATCGGTAAAACGGTATATGGGCAGAGGTCGTGAAGATGTGTCGGCCGATGCTCTCCGATCCCACTATGTTTTGGCCGATGGCGATGAGGGCATGGTCAGTTTCGTGACAGCTGCCGGGGCGGTTAGCCCGGTTCAGGTGTCCGCAGAGATCTTGGGCGAGTTGGCAGAGCGCGCTAAATCTACACTCGGTGGCGATATCGAAGGTGCTGTTATCACGGTGCCTGCCTATTTCGACGAAGCGCAGCGCCAGGCCACCAAAGATGCAGCGGTAATAGCGGGCATACCGGTTTTGCGCCTGTTGAGTGAGCCCACAGCAGCGGCGGTAGCCTATGGCCTCGATTCCGCTGAAGAGGGGGTTATCGCTGTTTATGACCTGGGTGGCGGCACCTTTGATATTTCTATACTGCGCTTGCACCGGGGTGTGTTTGAAGTGTTGTCTACTGGTGGCGACACGCGTCTGGGCGGCGATGATTTCGACGCAGCCATCGCCGATTGGATCATGGAGCAAACTGATAATCCGGAGCTCGAAGCTGGCCAATATCGCCATCTGTTAGCCCTGTCGAGATCAGTAAAAGAGTCTTTATCTTCGCTCGAGAGTGTGACCATCAATATCGCACCGATAGTCTCTGGAGCTTCCCCCCTAACCCTGAGCAAAGATATTTTCGAGCCGCTTATCCAGCCCTTGATCAAGCGAACGCTGCTTTCCTGTCGTCGTGCTTTGCGAGATGCGCGGCTGGATATTACTGAGATAGATAATGTGGTGATGGTGGGTGGCTCTACTCGCATGCCATTGGTTCGGGAGGCTGTGGCGAAGGTTTTTTCGCGCCAACCTCTGGTTGATATCGATCCGGATAAAGTTGTTGCCCTTGGGGCAGCCACGCAGGCTGATATTCTCGTGGGGAATCGCCCGGAGGGCGATCTGCTGCTTTTGGATGTGTTGCCACTTTCTCTGGGCATCGAGACAATGGGTGGCCTGGTTGAGAAAATTATCCCGCGCAATACAACAATACCGGTAGCCCGCGCCCAGGAATTTACAACCTATAAAGATGGCCAAACGGCGCTGGCGATTCATGTCGTGCAAGGTGAGCGCGAACTGGTCGCCGATTCTCGTTCGCTGGCGCGCTTCGAGCTGCGCGGTATTCCCCCGATGGTCGCCGGGGCGGCGCGAATTAGCGTGACCTACCAGGTAGACGCCGATGGATTGCTGAATGTGTCGGCTCAAGAGGAAAGCACCGGCGCCCAAAGCAGTATCGTTGTTAAGCCCTCTTTTGGTCTCAATGATGAAGATATAAGCGGCATGCTGAAGGATTCTTTCAGCTATGCTGCACAAGACAAAAATGCTCGGCAGCTGGCCGAGCAGCGCGTTAGCGCCCAGCAGCTTATCGATGGCTTGTTAGTGGCACTGGCGGCGGACGGCGATGCACTTCTGGACGCATCTGAGCGGGAGCATTTGCTGGGGTTAATCGATGACTTGTCTGGTTTGTTGCTTGCCAACGACCTGGATGCGCTGCGCAATGCAGCCGATCACTTGGGTCGTGCAAGCGAGGCATTTGCAGGCAGGCGAATGGATCAGAGCATAAAACAGGCGCTTTCTGGTGTTGCGCTGGATGCATTGGACGACGAGGTAGGAAAATGACACAAATAGTGGTTTTGCCACACGAGGGCTTGTGCCCGGAGGGCGCTGTCATTGAGGCAGAGCCTGGAGAAAGCATCTGTCGTGTTCTTCTCAAGAATAATATTGAGCTAGAGCACGCCTGTGAGATGTCATGTGCCTGTACAACCTGTCACGTCCTGATCAGGGAAGGTTATGATTCCCTGGCAGATGCCGACGAATTGGAAGATGATTATCTCGATATGGCCTGGGGCCTTGAGCCTGACTCCCGGCTGAGCTGTCAGGCGCTGGTGGCGGATGAGCCGCTGGTCGTCGAAATACCCCGGTACACCATCAATATGGTGTCTGAACAACACTGAAGCTCGAATACTGCGGAGGAATTGCCATGCAGTGGACTGATGTTATCGATATTGCAATAGAGCTGGGCGAGACACACCCGGACGTAGATCCCCTGGCGATCAATTTTGTGGATTTACGCAATTGGGTGTTGGCATTGCCTGATTTTGACGATGATCCGGACAGGTGCGGTGAAAAGATTCTCGAAGCGATTCAGGCCGCCTGGATAGAGGAATTGGACTGACTGGCCACTTCGCGGGCGTGAATTCTCCCTCTTTCAAACAGCTGTTTTGTAAGTGTCTGATTTAAAAACAAAAAAAACTAATCAATCGCGCCGGTTCAGGGTGAAACCTGAGGCCAAAATCCGTATAATTGCGCGGCTTTATTCGCGTGTGCCATTCGCGGGCTCCTGTCGAGCCTTGCCTTAGCTACCGTGCCCCCACAACATATTGACCAGGAGATAATTCATGGCTGTAGAACGAACTTTATCCATTATCAAGCCCGATGCTGTTGCCAAAAACGTCGTTGGCAAAATCTATTCCCGTTTTGAAGGCAAAGGCCTGCAAATCGTCGCTTCGCGCATGATGAGCCTGAGCGAAGACGTTGCCGGTGGTTTTTATGCGGAACACAGCGAGCGTCCATTTTTTCCAGCTCTTATCGAATTTATGACTTCAGGACCTGTTGTTGTCCAGGTTCTCGAGGGCGAGAACGCGATTGCTACCAACCGCGATTTGATGGGAGCGACAAATCCTAAGGAAGCGGCAGAGGGGACTATCCGCGCTGATTTCGCCGAATCCATTGACGCCAATGCTGTACATGGTTCCGATTCGCCTGAATCGGCAGCCCGCGAAATCGCCTATTTCTTCGCTGCCAACGAAGTTTGCGGACGCGGTTAAGGCCGCATCGAACTGTAAATATGTCATCTACCTCGTCCAGCTCAGCTGAAAAATCCAGAGTAAATCTTCTGGGGCTTACGCTTGCTCAAATGGAGCAATTTTTCCTCGATATCGGGGAAAAAAAGTTTCGTGCACAGCAAGTGCTGAAGTGGATTCACCACTCAGGTGTAACCGATATCGAGGAGATGACAAATCTCGGGAAATCCCTGCGCGAAAAGCTGTTGGAGATATCCGAGGTTCGGCCGCCTAAAATTGTGAGCCAGAATGACTCAACAGATGGCACGCGGAAGTGGGCGATTGAGGTTGCCGGCGGCGGTCTCGTAGAGGCCGTATTGATTCCCTCGGGTAAGCGAGCCACTTTGTGTGTTTCTTCCCAGGTTGGCTGCTCGCTCGATTGCAGTTTCTGCTCTACGGGCAAGCAGGGTTTTCAGCGCGATCTTACCGCGGCGGAAATTATTGGTCAGGTTTGGCTCGCGATCAATTCCTACGATGCCTTCAAGGCTGGCGGTCCCCGCGTGGTTACCAACGTGGTCATGATGGGTATGGGAGAACCGCTGTTGAATTTTGACAATGTGGTTGCGGCCATGGACTTGATGCTCGAAGATATGGCTTACGGCCTATCCAAACGCCGGGTTACGCTAAGCACTTCGGGGGTTGTTCCCGCACTGGACAGGTTGGCCAAAGTCAGCGAGGTATCTCTTGCGGTATCCTTGCATGCGCCAAACAATGAATTGCGCAGTCAGCTGGTGCCCATTAATCGCAAATATCCTATTGAAGTACTGCTGCAAAGTAGCCGCAATTACATCGATGCGCAGAGTGATGTTTCACGGGTTGTTACTATTGAATACACCTTGATAGCGGGTGTGAATGATCAGGTGGAGCATGCTATGGAGTTGGCTGTGCTGTTGCAGGATTTCCCCTGCAAGATAAACCTGATTCCGTTTAATACATTTGCTCAGTCAGAATACGAACGGCCCAGTGGCAACGCTGTGCAGCGATTTTGGCAGGTGTTGATCGATGCCGGATTTATCGTCACCGTAAGGTCGACCCGCGGCGACGATATTGACGCCGCCTGCGGGCAATTGGTAGGTGAGGTGGTTGATAAAACGCGCCGTGCAGAGCGTTATCGTCTGGCCAATGAAACTCAGATAATTAATGTGGGGTAATTGTGTATCCAGTAATAAAAATGCCGACTTTGCTCCCGAGTGTACTTGCTGTCTTTTTGCATTTTTTTCTGGCTGGCTGCGTCACCAGCACTACCGGTGGTTTTAGCGATTCGGCGTCACCAGAAAAGGCGCTGGAACGGCGCGTAGAGCTAGCCCGAAATTATATTGGCGAAGGTAACTGGAGAGATGCCAAGCGAAACTTGAGCCTCGCGGCGGCTATTGACCCCGACAATGCGGAGGTGCATGAGGCATTTGCATTGGTCTATCAAAGTACGGGTGAGTATGAACTCGCTGAGGAAAATTTCAAAAAAGCAATTTCTATCCAGTCAGGTTTTTCGCGGGCCAGAAACAACTACGCCGTGTTTCTTTTTTCCCAGTCGCGGTATGAGGACGCGGAAGTGCAATTAGAGTATGTGGTGCAGGATACTTTGTATACCTCGCGCCCTCAGGCCTATATTAATTTGGGTCTGTGCCGCTTACAATTGTTTGATCCTTCCGGCGCCGAACAGGCGTTTGTGAGAGCACTTTCCATGGATAACAGCAATACAATTGCTTTGTTGGAAACTGCAATGCTGAGATTTGATGCCGAGGATTACGCTTCGGCTACGCGATATTATAATGGCTATCGAAAGCTCGTCCGCCAGCAATCACCTCGCGGCTTGTGGCTCGGTGTGCGTTTGGCTAAAGAGTTGGGAGATCAAAATGCGCTCAGCAGCTATAGCATGGCGCTAGGTAGCCTCTATCCCGAATCCGCAGAGTATGACGCCTATAAACGGAGTAAAATCGGTGAGTGATGTTGCTCTGGCGGACTCTGTTAATGCGGTATCTCCCGGCGCGCAGCTTAAGGCAGCACGGGAAGAGTTGGGTATGTCGACACGCGAAGCGGCCGATCGCCTGAACTGGATGCCCGATTATGTCGCTGTGATTGAGAGTGACAACTACGAAAAATTGCGTAATCCAGCTTTCGCACGCGGTTATATCAAAGCGTATACGCGCATGGTGGGATTGGACGAAAATACCCAATTGGCTGCTTTTGACAGAATACGGCAAGAGAGCAATTCGAAAAGAGAAGCGCAAAAGAAACATACGCAACCTCTACATCTCCAAAAAACCGGTATGAGTGTCGTCATTGGTCTGGGAGTTCTTTTACTATTGGTCCTATTTTTGTGGTGGCGGAGCAGTTGAAATATGAGTGTTGAATCACCGATAAAACGCCGTGTTAGTCGGCAAATATTTGTAGGAGACGTCGCGGTTGGCGGCGACGCTCCCATCTCTGTGCAGAGTATGACCAATACGGAGACCTGTGATGTCGCAGCCACGGTAGCGCAAGTTAGCGCCATCGCAGATGCCGGCGCCGACATTGTTCGGGTGTCTGTCCCAAGCATGGAGGCGGCTGAAGCCTTTCGGGAAATTAGGGCTCAGGTAAGCGTACCACTGGTTGCCGATATTCATTTCGACCACAAAATCGCGCTCAAGGTCGCGGAATATGGCGTCGATTGTCTGCGGATCAACCCAGGAAACATCGGTCGGGATGACAAGGTTAGAGAGGTTATCAACAGCGCCAGAGATAAGGGCATACCCATTCGAATAGGGGTAAATGCCGGATCGCTAGGCAAGGATTTACAGCGTAAGTATGGCGAGCCTACCGCCGAAGCGCTGGTGGAATCCGCTATGCGCCATATCGATATCCTGGATAAGTTTGACTATCAGGAGTTCAAGGTTAGCGTTAAGGCTTCAGAGGTCTTCATGGCCGTGAAAGCGTATCGTTTACTTGCCGAGCAAATTGAGCAGCCTTTACATTTGGGTATTACTGAAGCGGGCGGTTTACGTGGTGGTACTGTGAAGTCCGCTGTCGGCCTGGGAATGTTGCTGATGGACGGTATCGGCGACACCATTCGTATTTCGCTCGCTGCGGATCCGGTAGAGGAGGTCAAGGTAGGCTTTGAGGTATTAAAGAGCCTTAAGTTGCGCGCGAACGGGATCAATTTTATCGCCTGTCCAAGTTGTTCACGGCAGAATTTTGATGTCATTGCCACAATGAATACGCTTGAGCAGCGGCTGGAAGATATACGCACACCCATGGATGTTGCCGTGATCGGCTGCATTGTAAATGGCCCTGGGGAGGCGCGAGAGGCAGATGTAGGTTTGACAGGAGCGACACCGAGCAACCTGATATATATAGATGGCGAACCCGATCACAAAGTGGGAAATACAGATTTTGTCGACCACCTGGAAGAGGTGATTCGTCAGCGTGCTACAGCGCTGGAAAATAAGCGATTGCAGCAGGATGAGAATCTCATCCATAAATCCACCCACTAATGCCCATCGCCTGACAGGAGTTTCAGTGAGCAATTTGAGAGCCATTCGAGGAATGAGTGACATTCTTCCGGATGAAACATTTCTTTGGCAGTACATTGAGAAGACAGTCCGAGAGGTTGTCGCCAGTTGCGGCTATGGTGAGATTCGTTTCCCGGTGGTAGAGCACACCGAGTTGTTTAGACGTTCTATTGGTGAAGTAACCGATATTGTCGAAAAGGAAATGTATAGCTTTGATGATCGCAACGGCGAGAGCATGACGCTTCGTCCGGAAGGTACCGCGGGCTGTGTTCGTGCAGCGATACAGCAAGGAATACTGAATACTCCTCAACGCTTGTGGTATATGGGCCCCATGTTTCGCTATGAACGCCCGCAAAAAGGTCGGCAGAGGCAGTTTCACCAGGTTGGTATTGAGGCATTTGGCGTAGCGACACCGGATATGGATGCCGAGTTAATCTTGTTGACGGCGCGGTTTTGGAAAAAGCTGGGCATTGCTGAGAGTGTTGAGTTACAACTTAATTCTATCGGTAGCCTGGAGGCGAGAAGAAAATACCGTGATGCGCTGGTAGGCTATCTAGAGGCGCACAAAGAAGCCCTGGATGAAGACAGTCAACGGCGTTTGCACAGCAACCCATTGCGAATTCTTGACAGTAAAAATTCTGATACCCAGGCTCTATTGGATGGTGCGCCATCGCTTGAAGATTTTCTTGATCAGGAGTCTGCAGATGATTTCGCAAGGCTGCGCGAGTTGCTGGATGCCGCTGGACTGTCCTATGTGGTTAATCCCAGGTTGGTTAGAGGGCTGGACTATTACAACAAGACCGTTTTTGAATGGGTAACTGATCGCCTGGGTGCTCAGGGTACAGTTGGTGGCGGCGGTCGCTACGACGGCTTAGTGCAAGAGCTCGGTGGTAAAGCCACACCCGCTGTTGGTTTTGCCATGGGAATAGAAAGACTGGTGCTATTGTTGACTGAGCTTGGCCTGTCTCCCGCCGCGCCAACACGCGCAGATGTTTATGTCGTCGCCAGCGGCGATGCGGCGCAGACGGTGGCACTGGGAGTGGTAGAATCTCTGCGCGATAGTTTGCCCGGCTATAAACTGGTCCAGCATATGGGTGGTGGAAGTTTTAAAAGCCAGATGAAAAAGGCAGACAAGAGTGGCGCCAAAGTCGCTCTTATCTGGGGAGAAGACGAAGTGGCCTCTCAATCAGTCACGCTAAAGATCATGAGAGAACAATCTGGCTCCGAGGAACGGATCGAACAAAAAACAATGGCAATATCGCAATTGGAAACAGCGCTGGCCGCAGTGCTTGCATCCTGAAGTTGAGTAACGAGGAATAAATACACGTGGAAACCTATCGTACAGAGGAAGAACAAGTAGAAGCAATACGTCGCTGGTGGGACGAAAATGGACGCTCTACCATACTGGCTATCGTTGTGGCTGTAGCGGCCGGTTTTGGCTGGCAGGCATGGAAAGGCTATGACCAGCAAAGCGTGGAAAACGCATCGAATATTTATCAAGCGCTGGTGCAGAGCATTGATGTTGAGCAGCGCACGCCACAGTCGAAGGCAGCCACTCTTGACCTTGCCGAGCAACTGAAAGCTGAATATGCCGCAAGTAGCTATGCGCAATTTGCCGCATTGCATTTGGCGAGTCTTGCCGTAGCGGAAAGTGATCTTGGCGAAGCTGAGCGGCAATTACGCTGGGTATTGTCAAAAGCAGACAAGGGTGGCGATGTCGCTCAGGTTACAGAGCTGCGTCTGGCACGGGTTTTGGCCGCTTCAGGCCAGGCCGATCAGGCGCTGGAAATATTGCGCCGAGCAGGCAATGGTGGTTACGCGGCATCTTATGCCATTGCGCGCGGTGATGTGCTGCTGCAATTGGGGAAGAAAGAGGAGGCACGTGACGCCTACAACGATGCCAAAACCTTGGCCGGCGCAGACGCCGGACAAATCAATCTGGCAACTCTGGAACAGAAGCTCCAGAGTTTGAATGCACAGCCGGCGCGCGAAATAGTGGCTGTCAGCGAAGAACAATCGGCCGATACTATGGTGGATATCATTGAACCTGCCACCGCGCTAGAGGAAAAGTGAGATGACCAGAACGCGCGCAGCTTTGCGTTTATTTTTCGCCGTTCTCATCCTGAGTGCACTGGGCGCTTGTGGTGCAATGGATACGGTGGGCGGATGGTTCTCTTCCGACGATGATGATCCGCGCGAGCCTGCCGAACTGCAAGATATCAGTGAGTCGGTCAAGGTTAAAAAACTCTGGTCAAAAGGTGTGGGTGATGGTCAGGGAAAGGGTTTTTATAAATTAAAACCTGCCATCTCAGGCGACATTATTTACGCAGCGGCTGCCGATGGTGAAGTTATTGCACTAAACCGTATCAGCGGTAAAAAAGTCTGGGAAGTGGAGCTTGAATTCAGTCTTTCTGGCGGTGTTGGAGTCTACGAAAACACGCTTCTGCTGGGCACCAGCGAGGGTTATATAATAAAGCTGGATGCTGGCGATGGTGAGCTGCTCTGGTCTAGTCGTCTTCAGGGAGAAGTCCTGGCAGCTCCGCAAGGCGACGGCAAAGTGGTGGTTGCGCAAACATACGACGGCAAAATTCAGGGCCTGGATTTTTTCACGGGCGAGAAACTCTGGGCCCATGACAGCAATGTTCCGGTTCTTACTGTCCGTGGCACAAGCACACCAATTCTGCGTGACGGTGTAGCTTTTGCAGGTTTTGCGAACGGCAAGGTTTTGGCTCTTGACACTAGTACGGGAGCAGTTCTTTGGGAGGCCCGGGTAGCGATCTCTCAGGGTCGCTCTGAGATAGAGCGTATTGTTGATGTTGATGGCAATATGGATTTGATCGGCAATGAATTGTATGCGGCCAGTTATCAGGGCCGTGTGGTGGGGATCGATATTAGCGATGGCCGCAAACTTTGGCAGCAGGACGTCTCCTCCTATTCCGGTGTTTCTCAGGGTTTTGGGAATGTTTATGTTAGCGATGATGACGGAACGTTGAGTGCTTATTTGCGCAACGGGCAGGGCATACGCTGGCAGCAGGACGCACTGGGGTTTAGAAACCTGTCTCGCCCTACGCCTGTGAGCAGTTACGTTGCAGTGGCGGATTTTGAAGGTTATGTTCATTTGATTTCACAGGTTGACGGCGAATTTGTGGGGCGCTTTAAAACTGACGGTGACGGCGTTAGAGCCGATATGCTTAGTGAGGGCGGCGTATTGTATGTATACGGCAACAGCGGGAAATTGCTCGCTTATGAAGTTAAGGCGAAGGAATAGATAATCAGGTGATTCCAGTTATCGCCCTGGTAGGGCGCCCCAATGTCGGAAAATCAACTCTGTTCAATCAGCTTACTCGAAGCCGGGATGCTCTTGTGGCCAACTTCTCGGGCCTGACCCGAGACCGAAAATACGGCGAAGCCCGTATGGGGGACAAACCCTTCATAGTGATCGATACCGGGGGCATCACTGGCGATGAGGCTGGAATCGATACGCAAATGGCGGGGCAGTCTCTCGCGGCTATAGAAGAAGCCGATGCGGTGTTGTTTTTAGTCGATGCCAGAGATGGGCTCAGCCCAGCAGATCAGGCCTTGGCGAAGCATTTACGCCAGCGCAATAAAGCCTTTCATCTGGTTGTGAATAAGATAGACGGTTTGGACGAAGAGGTAGCCAAGGGCGACTTTTATGCACTTGGTGTCAGCGGGATGTATGCCATTGCCGCCTCCCACGGCCGCGGTGTGCGCTCGATGATCGACCAGGTACTGGAGAGTTTTCCGGAGCCCCAGGAGCAACCCGAAGTCGATCCCTATCGAGGTATTCGGGTCGCAGTAGTGGGAAGGCCCAATGTGGGGAAATCCACTTTGGTGAATCGCTTGCTTGGTGAGGAACGGGTGGTTGTCTATGACGAGCCCGGTACAACTCGTGACAGTATTTACATCGAATTTGAGCGCAATGAAAAATTTTATACCCTGATTGATACCGCGGGCGTTCGCCGCCGGAAAAATATTACTGAGACCGTAGAAAAGTTTTCTATTGTTAAAACACTTAAAGCTATTGATGACGCCCATGTCGTGATTCTTATTTTGGATGCGCATCAGGGGCTGGTAGAGCAGGATATGCATCTATTGGGGCACTGCATTGATGCGGGACGCGCCCTGGTTTTGGCGGTAAACAAATGGGATGGGCTCGAATCAGACGAGAAATCTGCCATTAAGACTGAATTAACGCGTCGTCTGCAGTTTGCAAGTTTCGCAGAGACCCATTTTATTTCTGCATTGCACGGCACAGGTGTTGGTCACCTTTATAAATCTATAAATGCAGCCCATCGGTCAGCGACCAAAAAATTGACCACCAATATACTGACTCGACTTCTTGAAGATGCGGTACTTGATAATCCGCCTCCTATGATCAACGGCCGACGTATCAAACTGCGGTATGCTCATGCCGGTGGACAGAACCCGCCGCTAATTATTATTCATGGCAATCAGACGGCTAAAGTACCTGTGAGCTATCAACGCTACCTGGAAAAAATATTTCGTCGGGAGCTGGAATTAGTTGGTACACCGGTGCGGATTGAGTTTCGCAGTGGTGATAATCCCTATGCCGAAAAACGCGATAATATGACGGATCGTCAGGCCATACGTAAACGGCGATTGGCAGGGCAGGGCGACGGAAAAATAACTGATAAGCGGAAAAAGCGGAAAGATTGAGGTGCGTCCCAATTCCGAGATCCCGCCCGATCTGGATTGCCGTGAAAATATCGAACACTTCGTCGACCTTTTTTACGCAAAGATTCTCAATGACGAGCAGTTGGCACCTATTTTTCTGGATGTGGCAGCCATTAATCTGGATGTCCATCTTCCGCATATAAAAGACTATTGGTGCAAGTTACTGTTGGGCGACAGCAGTTATTCTCGTCATACAATGAATATCCATCGCCAGCTTAATGGCAAACAAACGCTAACCCCCCAGGATTTCCAGCGCTGGTTGCATACTTTTGTCGCGGTAGTTGATGCCCACTTTTGTGGAGATTGTGCACAGCGGGCAAAGCGGGTCGCAGCAGCAATTGCGGCCAATATGGCCAAGGCACTGCAAAGCTAATTTTCCTGCAATTGATGTACCCCCCCCCACCCCCCGAAATAAATGATGGCTTGTTTCGACTTGCGTATTTCAAATATGGTGTTATAGTCATGTATAACACTATAGATAAGCAGGAGAGTCAAAATGCGTGAAAACCTGGGGAAATTAGGTTTAGGCTGGGCGAATGATCGCGTACTGATCTACTCTGCACTGTTCTTGGCCTGCGCATTTATTAACGCTCTGGGAGCGGAAACCATTGCAGTGCTGGCGTTTTTGCCGGCGGCCGTGGCAGTGGAGCTCAGAGCCGCCAACACAGCGAAATCTGAGGGTAATCCAACCGCAAATACGGTGCGGCGGGACTAGCAATATGTTGCGCATTATTCCAGCGTTAGCGCTGATGTTCTGGATGCTTCCGGGCTCTGGCTTTGCCCAGACTCAGGAGGTAACGGGGTTGTCCTTTGAGCGAGTCCTGTTGCAGGGACACTCGGCACTTGAGATTAGCCAGGGCAGTGAGACGCAGTTACTGTTTAAGGAGGACGGTGCTCCGGGGCAGAAACTTCCATTTTTTCTGGACGGTGAAACCCTGGTGCTGGGAAAGCAGGGAAACTCTGCTGCTTATCAATTCAAGTTGACAGTGAGCGAGTTGTCGCATCTGCAGTTAAGAGGCTCAGGCCAGGTCTATGTTCGGCCGCTGGAGGTTGAAAATATTCATATTTCCCTGGATGGATCAGGCCATATAAGACTGTTCTCACTAACGGCCCAGGATGACATTACACTGCGACTCCATGGTTCTGGCGATATACAGGCCGCCGAGCTGATCTGCGACGACCTGGAGCTAGTACTGTCCGGGGCCGGGAATATACATCTTGGGAGGCTTACAGCGGAGGAAGTCGACATTGCACTAAAGGGATCTGGAACTATAACCGCCAAGGATGAAGGCACAGTGGAGAAGCTGGAGATTCATATTGTGGGTTCTGGGGATGTGAGTCTGGAACCGGTGGAAGCTGATTCCGTTGAGGTCAGTATCATGGGGGCTGGTAAAGCCTCTGTTTCTCCTATGGAAGAACTTGAGGTGAATATTATCGGCAGTGCGCAGGTGCACTATCGTGGAGAGCCCGATATTGACCAGTCGGTCATGGGCTCCGGAAGGCTATATCATGAGCGCTAGTAATACTTTCCTGTGCTGTAGGGGGCATTAAACAGTGTCTGTTGAATGGAATGATAAATTGCCTATCTATAAACAACTCCGCGCGCTGGTGGTGGAGAGGATTATGGATGGTTCTTTCACTGAAGGCGAAGCCGTTCCCTCAGTGCGCCAGGTTGCTGTGGATTATCAGATCAACCACCTCACCGTAGGCAAGGCGTATCAGGAATTGGTAGAAACGGGTTTGTTGGAAAAACGTCGTGGCCTGGGGATGTTTGTCAAAACTGGGGCAAGAGCCTCGTTGACCCGTGATGAGCAAAAGCGATTTGTGGATGAGGAGATTCCCGCGTTTGTTGATCGGGTAGATGCGCTGGGAATGGATATAAATGAAGTGGTAAAAAAGCTACTCGAATCACGGGGGAATAACTGATGAGCAGTATCATCAGGGCGAAAAATCTCAATAAAAGCTTCGATGAAATCACCGCAGTGAATAGTGTTGATTTGGATGTGAAGGCAGGCTCGGTGGTGGGTCTTATTGGCCCAAATGGTGCCGGCAAGACGACACTACTAAGAACTTTGCTTGGTTTGTCGCAGTATGACGGGGATCTGGATGTTCTTGGCAACAGCCCACGCCGAGAACGCGCTCAACTAATGGAGCAGGTGTGTTTCATCGCCGATACCGCGGTTCTGCCAAGATGGATGAACGTGACGCAATTACTGGATTATTCTGCGGGAATTCACCCGCGTTTTAATCGCGCTCATGCTGAAGACTTCTTGGCTAGCTCAGACATTAAAGGCTCTCGTCGGATCCGAACGCTCTCCAAGGGCATGATGGTTCAACTGCACCTGGCACTGGTTATGGCAATCGATGCAAAACTGCTTATTCTGGATGAGCCAACACTGGGTTTGGATATTTTGTTTCGGAAGCGTTTTTTCGAGCAGCTTCTGGATGATTATTTTGATGGGGAAAGAACCATTATCATATCCACTCACCAGGTAGAGGAAGTACAAAATATTCTCACGGACGTCATATTTATGAACCGTGGTCGCATAATACTCGATAGCACGATGCAGAGTATTGAAGAGCAATTCATTGAAGTTCATGTAGTGGGTGACAATGTCCAGAGTGCTCTGGATATTCCTCATGTCGGTGAACATGCCATTCTGGGTGGAAAAGCGATTATTTATGAGGGAATAAACCCTCAATTGCTCTCATCGCTGGGTGAGCTTCGGACCCCAGCAGTAGCCGATCTTTTTGTCGCCAAAGTCACAGGAGACAGCAAGTATGTCTGATTCCAGATCTGTCCGAATGTTTACGCTCGCTCGCAGGGAAATGCAGGAGTGTCGAAATTCCTTGCTTTGGGCCCCGTTGGGAATTGCGGTTGCTTTGGTTGTTATTATGTTATTGAGCGTTCTTCTTGCGAACCGGGTTAGTTTGGTGGGCGATACCTTGTTGCAGGTCTTGCTGCATGAGGAATCTGCCAATGGCATGAATATTAATATTCAAATCGATGAGACCGATGGGCAAAGGAGCTCTTCTTACACGATAAAAAAAGGCGACTCAGGGGCTCCAAGCGAGGATTGGGATTTTTCCAAGGACTGGGAGTTTGAACCTAAAACGGGCCCGGAGCTGCAGGTTGAAATTCAGGAGGAACTGGATAGTAAGATAGAGAACCTCAATCCAGTTTTGAACATGGTCCATAATTTCTTCTTGTTGGTTTTGTTTATGGTCTCGATTCACTACTTACTAGCCACTTTGTACAACGATAGAAAAGACCAGAGTATTTTGTTCTGGCGTTCAATGCCGGTGTCTGAGTGGGAAGAGGTTCTGTCGAAATTTGCCATCGCAATGATTGTTGCCCCGGCAATTTTTATCGCGGTATCGCTGCTTATTCAGGTGGCCTATATTCTTATGGCAATGCTGTGGGTTTGGCGCTCTGATATGGACCCCTTTAGCCTGGTGCTTGGGAATATAGAATTCTTGCCGTTGGTGTTTAACCAAATAGCGGGTTGGTTGTTAACGGCGTTGTGGCTGGCACCCATTTACGCCTGGTTGTTGCTGGCCTCCGCCGCAGCTAAACGCTCGCCCTTCTTTTTTGCAGTTGCGCCGGCCATTGCCCTGGTGTTGGTAGAGCGAATTTTTGTCGGTAGCAAATTTGTGGCAACGGCCATTGGGCATCATATGCCCC
>JBALVT010000279.1:0-3528 GCA_036961345.1 Halioglobus sp. | reverse complement strand
CGAATGGAGGCTGGGTGTCATGATTGCCAGGTCAGCGGTATTGTTGATGCCCGCTTCCTGGATCATGTCTGCGGTGAAGGCGTTCACGGCCACCGGCACATCCTGCAGGCTCTCGGCCCTTTTCTGGGCGGTAACGATGACTTCCTCCAGCATCAGTCCCTGGGCCATAGCGCCAGTTCCGTATAAAGCCAGGGCCAGTGCAGATGTTATTGGTCTTATTTTTATCATAGTGGTACGCCATCGATATCATTGTCTGAGGTGTGTGACTATAGTGCGGTGTTAGCTAGGAAGGGGAATCATATTCGGACAATGTCCAGCGCATTGTTGCGATAGACGATCGTACCGACTGGTCCCAGGAATTACGAATTGCCAGTGACGGCGGCGACAGCTGGGATTACATGCTGGGTGCCTACTACGAGGATTCTGATATCTTTTTCAGCCAGGAGCAACATCAAATCCCTATCAGCCCCCTGGCAGGGGGTAGCGTTGTGCTGGTGTTCCCGGCAGAGGTCCAGCGTTGGGGGATGATGTGAATCTATACGGGCTGGTGGGTACCGGCTGGCGACCAGGTGGCGTCACGGTAACCGGTTCGGTGTTGCCCGAGGACGCGCTACTGTTTGACTCGGAAGACAGCTTATCCTATGAACTGGGCTTCAAGAGCACCCTGATGGGAGGCGCCATGAGGCTGAGCGGCGCCGTGTTCTTCCAGGACTTTGATGACTACATTTCGCGTGTAAGCGCCCTCAATATACGTGGTCTGGACGGGGACCTTAGCCGTAGCGGTATCACGACCTAAGGTGACGCAGAAGTGTGGGGCGCTGAACTGGTACCTTGGCGGCGCCTTCAGCTACACTAACGGAGAGTATGCTGATGGTACCTCGCTCCCCTGTAACGAGTTCGACGACAACGGCGCACTTGACACCTGCAACACGGTCGATGTCTTCTTCGGTATTCGCGCTGATCAATGGAATGTTGAATTGTTTGCCCGCAACCTGTTTGCTGAGGAGGCAATCATAACCGGCGCCGCTGGTTCGCCGCCGGTGCGACGCCAGCCTACTGGGTACGCTAACCGCTTCCCGATCCCAGCTCGGCGGTTTGGTTTAGTCGCCAGTTACCGCTGGTAAGGAAAGCTTTTGCTTGGATTAAATATGGGATTAAATAAGATTAAATGGGACGCATTTATTTATCGAAGCAGTAAATTTGGTAGTTCACTTTTTATCGCGAGATAGCCTCCGACTTTCTCCAAAAATAAATGCGTCCCTATTTTTCGCCATTTTTCCTACGCTACCCGACGGCGTGCCTCCCAAAGATCGTAGTCCGCCTGCATGCGAACCCACATTTCTGCGGAAGTGCCGAGCGTTCTTTCAAGAACGATGGCAAAGGACGGCGAGATCGCGCGCTTGCCATTGACGATTTCGTTAATTTTGCGCGGTGCACAGCCACACAGTTTTGCCAGGCTGGATTGGTTAAGGCTCATTTCTGCCATATAAACCTCCGCGAGTACAAAGCCTGGATGCATTGGTGCCGGATTCGAAATCATCTTTAACCTCTGTGATAGTTTTCAATCTTTACTTCTGAGAACTCCCCATTGCCATAGCGAAAAGAAATGCACCACGGCAGTTTAATGGTAATGCTCCAATACCCACTGCGATCACCTGAGAGTTTGTGTAACCGTATATTGGGCGGCTCTCCCTTGATTCGCAAATCTTCCAGAGTCCGCGTCGCGTGCATGATCGCTAGAAGTGCTTTAGCCCGGAGCCAGAATTCACGGGGCAGCGTTTTCGAACTGTTCCGCTCCCAAATATCTCGCGCAATTTTACCCTTGAATTCGACGATCATGCATTCACCTATTACACTATACCGTTATCTGTAATACATCAAGCAGGAGATTATTTCCCGCCTGTACAAGCTTACATCCGTGAGAAGAAGGAAGGAGACATCAAATGTGTGCATAACGGTAAAAGTGCTCTTATTTAAGGGGTCAGAGACCATTTCCTCCGGGCGCATTTGATGGCATAAGCAACGCGCCTACGATGCCGACCCCATGTAACCTGTTTTGCTTATCGAGCAGATCACGCCGGGTTGTCAGTTGACAACCCGGCGTGATCGCTATAACATTCACACAGAGGCTTGGACATCGGGATGGCTCGAAAACGACATGCAAAGTCGGAAGTGGAACGTGCTCTCAGGTATGCAGAGTCAAAGGGCTGGAGGATCGAGATCGGAGGATCTCATGCTTGGGGAAAAATGTACTGCCCCTACAACGACGACTCCTGCCGGTGCGGCGAATTCTGTATCGCAAGTATCTGGATCACTCCAAAGAACTCGGGCAATCACGCTCGTCTGTTACGTCGAGTGGTAGACAACTGTACGATTGACCAGCAGAAAGACGAAGTAGATCGATGGGAGGAGTAGGCGATGAAAACGTATGAATTCACATTGAGGTATGGTCTTCCGGCTTCTGAAAGCAATATGGATGAATTGCTTGAGCGATTGGGTGAGGCAGGCTGTGATGATGCCTTGATCGGTATCGGCCAACCCGGGCGTATCGCTCTAGAGTTTTCAAGGGAGGCAGATAGTGCATTCCATGCAGTTTCATCTGCTGTTGCAGATATCAAAGGTGCAGTAGCTGAAGCAAAGTTAATTGAGGCAACGCCAGACCTGGTTGGACTCACCGATGTGGCGAACATAGTTGGCTGTAGTCGTCAAAATATCAGAAAAATCATGGTGTCCAGTGGCGGGACATTTCCTCCTCCAGTACATGACGGTAAGTCTGCTCTGTGGCATTTATCGAGTGTGCTTGTCTGGCTGAAGGAACGTAAGTCATATCAAGTTGCCGAAGATCTTCTGGAGGTCGCTTCAGTCAATATGCAATTCAATGTCGCCAAGGAAATGGTGGCCATTGATCAGACGCAAAGAACTGAAATACTGTCACTGGTTGGTTGACGTAGAGAGTTCGTTTTTAGCTTGCTCGCGCGCCGCGAATTTTCCAGCACTTGGAGTAGGGTAGATGCACAGCTGCAGGCCACTTAAAATCTTATCCCAATGATTCGGGCGCACGCTTGCGAAAGTTCTTCACTAAGCCATAAATACTGATTAGCAACCAGAACACTTCAATAAAAAACGCTGACAAATTAAATTTGTAAAAAAGAGAAACCAGAACCAGCGCAGCTCCGATACCGTTCAACAGCGAGTAACTGATTTGTTCCACAGTGACCTTGTTAGTCTGCAGCAGCAGATAAACACCTAGTATCATAATCACGCCGAGATTCCCGACGGCGTCGTACCACATAAAATCATCCAAGGTTCTGCATCCCGATAGTAGTTTTGAACGGCTAGCCAGTGTTAGACGCAATTCTAATATAGCTCGCCGTATTGATACTTATCTAATTGTGCCTGCAATTTCAAGCATTAGCGAAGAGGGTGGTTCGTCTCACTGCCAATCGTATCTTTTATCAATAGCTAGAAAGTTGAGGATAAATCTTAATACCTAATTCCGGGTTTCCTCAGTAAATCAATGCGTTACCT
>JBALVT010000278.1:0-3639 GCA_036961345.1 Halioglobus sp. | reverse complement strand
TCCTTATGTAAAATATGTTGTCCGTTACTCTGGGACCATTAGGACCCGGAGATTTCTTGCGAGGATTCTAGACCAAATCACAGATTCGGCCATAAGGTTTTTGGATAACTATTTACTCTAAAAAAAGGTCGTTGGGGATTGAAAAAGACCGAATGGCGCTGTAGCGATTTATAGTTCTACAAATTGCGGACCTCGTAGGTAAAGATTTGAACGGCTGCGGCGAATTCCGCTTCGGAGTCGAGCCGGTCCGGTCCGGTAGCGCCTAAGCCAGGATATCTTCCACGCACAATTCAAGAGCCTCGGTATCGGGCACTTCCAGGGTCAGCCGGCGTTAATGTCCCGGCGCTCGAGGAGCGTTATGCGGCCACCCCGAAGGCAGGCATTCAAATGCTTACTTGCGTTGGCAGGTGATAAGCTACGGTCTACCACCAAGCCAAACACGGAATAACCATGTACTTACGCCCCAGCCATACGATCGCTTTGCTCCTATCCCTGCATTGTATATTTACTGCGGCTTCCGCGGCGGAACCTCGGACCGACCGGGCAAGGGATCTAGGCATTCCCTTTGACGGTCAACCCGGTCCGGGGAATGCAATAACCGACATAGCTGGAGTCGAAGTGGGTCAGGTGACTCTGATCGACGGTGAAGGCTTGTTGATTGTCGGTTCGGGGCCCATTCGTACGGGCGTCACGGCCATCCATCCCCGGGGCAAAAACTCGACCGATCCGGTATTTGCAGGGTGGTTCACGCTGAATGGGTCAGGAGAAATGACCGGTACAACATGGCTGGAAGAGCGGGGACTGCTCGATGGGCCCATTGCAATCACTAATACTCATAGTGTCGGTGTGGTACGTGACGCTGCGGTCGCATGGATGGTGGAAAGGGATTGGCCTGCTACCTGGCATGCTCCTGTGGCTGCAGAAACTTATGATGGAGGCCTAAATGACATCAACGGCTTTCATGTGAAGCGCAGCCATGCTCTGGACGCCATGAAAAAGGCGCAGGGAGGTCCAGTCGAAGAAGGTGTGGTAGGCGGCGGTACCGGCATGGTCTGTAACGGGTTTAAAGGTGGAATAGGCACTTCTTCGAGAGTGTTCGAGGCGCTGGGCAGACAGTTCACTGTCGGTGTATTGGTACAGTGCAACTACAATTGGGATGGTGATGACCTTAGGCTGGGTGGCAAACTGGTGAGCACCGTGTTACCCGTTGGTCAGCACTGCTTCACAGACCGTGCTATTGAGCGCCACGTCGATTGGTATCCCTATTGTGATGGCTCGCAGAATGATGAGATCACAATGGCTACGCGAGATGGCTCCATTATTGTTGTCGTTGCCACTGATGCTCCGTTGCTGCCACACCAGCTTAGACGGCTGGCCAAGCGCCCATCACTGGGTTTAGGCCGTCTGGGGGCGATCAGCGGCGACGGCTCGGGTGACATCTTCATTGCTTTTTCGACAGCAAATGCCGGCCATCTCAGCGAAAACCAGGAAAGTGATGTTTTGATGTATCCGAATAATATGCTTTCCGATGTGTTTCAGGCCACTGTTGAAGCAACGGAAGAGGCTGTGGTGAACGCAATGGTTGCCGCAGAAACTGTCATTGGTGCGTCAGGGTTCCAGGTAAAGGGGATTCCCAGGGAACAGCTTCGGGACCTATTTTTGAACAAGTGAAAGGTCGTGACAGATAAGCTGGGAAGCTATGGAGTTGTGCATCGCGAGCTGGATGGGGCGCCCAGTTCGGGGACGAGCCAAAGTACTAAGTAATATGCGAACAATCCTCAAATACCTAACTTGTCCGAACCGATAGTAATACTGAGGGGATACAGATAAAATCGCTCCTCAAAATTAGCCACCCAAGACAGAAGTGAACTTGCATGACAAAAAAAATGGAGCTATTGGCACCCGGTGGTGATGTTAATGCGATTAAGGCGGCCATTGTGGCAGGTGCTAATGCGGTGTATTGCGGACTTGATACCTTCAATGCACGTAACCGAGCGACCAACCTCTCCTTTGATGATCTAACCGGTATTGTGAAGCTGGCTCATAAATATGACTGCGAGATATTTTTGACCTTAAATGTCGTGATTTTGGAACATGAAATCGTGGGCATAGTTAAGCTTTTGAATAAGCTGGTGAACAGTGGAATCGATGGCATCATTGTGCAAGACCTTGGACTGTTTAACCTCGTTAAAAAGTATTTTCCGAGTTTGAATATACACGCCTCAACACAGCTAACAACACATAATGAAGGGCAGGTAAATTTCCTGTCTAAAGTAGGCGCTTCGCGCGTTAACCTATCTCGTGAATTGAACCTGTCTGAAATTAGGGCATTAACAAAAGTGGCTCATGATGCGGAGGTATTAACAGAAGTATTTGTTCATGGTGCATTGTGCATCGCTTTTTCTGGTCAATGCTATTCAAGCTCGGTCAGTGTGGGTAACTCCGGTAATCGTGGTCGCTGTAGTCAGGCTTGCCGTGATGAATATGAACCCACTGCCATGGGCAATAAATTCCCGCTTAACTTAAAGGACAATTCGGCCTATTTTGATCTACCCGAGCTGGTTGATGCTGGTGTGGATTCTTTAAAAATCGAAGGGCGAATTAAGGGCGCGCAGTATGTGCATACTGTGGTTGATAGCTGGCGAAAACAAATTGATAGCTTTGTTGAAACCGGCAAATTATTGGATGACGACTCAAACCTATACAAGGTGTTTAATCGGAATTTTACCAACCTTTTTCTAAAAGGTGATATGAAAAAGTCAATGTTTATTGATAATCCGCGCGACCATAGTTTTACACATGCCAACGAAAAAAGTAATGCTATCTCGGTTGTTCAAATACAGGAAACACAGCAAGAATTATCTCAAGCGAAAAATGAGATAGGCGTTCTTGTGGATGAAAAAATTAAGTACCTGAGCATAGATAAGCAAAAGCTCCAATTGAAATTTTCCGGAAAGTTAGGTGCGCCTTTAACCGTAAAAGCGATTGTTACAGAAGACGTCTTGAATTGTGCGGATAGTGAAGATCAGGTCTTTACCGTTAAAACCGACGTGATGTTGAATGAAGCCGGGCAGTCCTCCATAGATCGGGCCACCATCGAGAAACGGTTTAAATCATTCAATAACTCTGGCTATATTATTGAAGGCTTTAACTTTGAAGGTCTGGATTCAGGTCTAAATATTCCTTTTCGTGAATTAACCGCGCTAAAAAATGAGCTGGCATTTTTGCTAAATGGTTCAGTAGCCGTTATTCCGGCAGTTGAAATAACCCCGTTAAGACAGCATGCCAAGATCGAAGAAAAACCCAAGATGTCTATTTTGATTGCGGATGTAAAAGACATTTACTTATCTAATGAAACAGATGCCGATGTTTATTATAAGTTGCCGGAGAGCTTTAAAGTCGGCAGCCGAGTGCACATTGACATATTTTTAGAAAATCCCGGGCTGATCCCTTGGTTTCCTGCGGTACTGATTGGTAAAGATTATCTAGAGGCCGTTAAAATACTCGAAGAAGTTCGGCCAAAGTCTATCGTCAGTAATAATACAGGTATCGCTTACAAAGCGTTTGAAATGAATATTGACTGGATAGCAGGACCCTTCCTGAATACCACCAATTCTTATGCGTTGTTAACCCTCAAAG
>JBALVT010000277.1:0-3736 GCA_036961345.1 Halioglobus sp. | reverse complement strand
TCCGGCATCTCGCCCCGTATGGTTTGGCTTGGTTATAGCATCGTTCCGGAATTATAATAGCGCTTTAATGACCCGATAGGTCACATAATCCTCAAAGGGAAATATCAATGAGCAGCAAAGCGCACAAGGTTCTTGCCCGTGGCAATTACATTAGCTTTTCCACACTAAAAAAATCCGGTGACTTCGTTGCCACGCCGGTGTGGTTCGCACCCGACGGCGACAGCTATTATATTTTTTCCGCCAGTAACGCTGGCAAAACCAAACGCCTGCGCAACTTCAGCCAATGCAAGGCAGCGCCGTGTACGGCGACCGGCAAAGTGACCGGGCAATCTATCGACGGCGAAGCTTTTTTACTTGAAGATGCCGCCGATATAAAGACAGCACTGGATGCTCTGCACCGGAAGTACGGCTTGCAAATGAAAATAACAGACCTGTTTTCCAGACTGTCCGGAAAGATGGCGGGACGCAGTTATATTCGGGTAAATCTGAGCGCCGAATAAATCGCCCTAAAGCGCTGCCAGCTGCTCGGCCCTCACGGCGTCCAGCTGAATCTGGTAGCTGTCCTTTTCCCTGCGCAATGGCGCGAGGTCTATGGCCTCACTAATCAACGTTGAAGCGGCGTCGTAGTCCTCAAGCTGATAATGAATCAGGCCTGTGGCATAGAGCAAACGGCTATCTGAGGGGGCCAGAAGAACCGCTCTTTGGTAATGCGTCAGGGCGGCTGCCCAGTTACCTGTTTCGCCCAACTTGTCGCCCTGCCATGCGTGGTAGTACGGATTGGAATCCTGATAACGCCCAATCTTGGCCTGCCAGTAAGCAGACTCTTCGTCTCGCGCCTGCAATTTATATAAGACAGCGAGATTATTCATCGCCGAGCGATCTCGCGAATCGAGTGACAGGGCATAAAAATAGCTTTGCTCTGCGACATCGTGCTGCCCGGCTTGCCGATAAACAGCACCGAGGTTTACCCACAAATGTGGCATTTCATCGTTCAATTGCAACGCCCGAACCGCATGCGCCCAAGCGTCAACCAAACTCTCCTCGGCCAGGGCCCTCATGGCAATATTGCTGTGATACAACGCTTGGGCATCGCTGTCGCTTATCACATGCGTACCCGTAATATCGCGAGATTCCAGTGGATCGATATCCGCCATGTATTGTAAGCCGCCACGCATTTTAATCGTGACATTGACGTGCAAACCCACCGTAACGCGCTCGCCCATACGGCTCCAGCGCGGACGCACATCAACCCATTGATATTGCGCATTTAGACCTGCTTCGCGCGCCAGGGCCACCAGCAGATGAGCATAGGACAAACAGTTGACCGTACCACTATAGAAAGCTTCCTGGGCGCTGCCCTCAGCGGCGGGGTCGTATCGCATGCTGAGCACGCCTGCACTCTTGATCGCACGGTGCAAATTAATCAGACGCTGGCGCTGTAGGCTTAAACCTTCGGTATAACGCGCTACAAAGCTCTTCATTTCTTCGTCGAGAGCCAGTAGGTCAGGGGTGGGAGCCAAAAACGCCACATCGTCTACTGTCACAGCGCGATCAACAAGCTGCAGAGGTGCAATCTCCATGGCCCTGTCAGGGCCATGCGATACCGATGAACAGGCTGTGATGACGAACAACAGGGCAAAACTCAAGCTACGCGGCAGCCAATAGGCACGAATAGAGTGTCCCGCCAGAAAATAATTCGCTCGTCGCAAGTCGCACATCGTTGCGCCCTCCTCACTCAAACCCCGTGGCTGAGCAGACCTTAAGTATAGCGCAAGCTTATTGATGCAGGTCAATGCGCAATTGGGACCAAAACGACACTATTACACAATCAAGATTCTCATCCTGAAAGCTAACTCAAGGAGATGTACTGTGACTCAGCATGCCTTGCAAGAGCATACCGAAGACGACAAACGCATTATGCGGCGCCTATTTATGGTAGTGGGCATTTTTGTGGTCGCTTCGGCGGCTATGGCCATCGCTATTGCGGCAGTATTTGCCTAATTATCGCGACAGAATGCCGTGAAAATATCTGCGTAAGCCAGGTTTAAGCAGCGGTGTGCAAACCGCATTCCCGACCATCGTGTACTTTGGTGGGGTCAAAGTAATGCTTGCAAGTGGGTAATTCGAAGCGCTCCATATAATCTTCAACATCATCTTCGGACCAGTAGAAAATCGGTGCCACTTTGATGATGCCGCGATTGTCCATTGAAACAATATCCAATGACTGGCGATGCTCGGTCTCCTCTTTGCGAATCCCGGTAAGCCAGATTTCAGGTGCAAAGTCAGCGATCGCCTGGGCAAAAGGCTCCAGCTTTACCTGCTGAGTGAACGTCTGGTGACGCTCCTCCTCATCAACCGTGGGAATCCCCCCCATAATTGCATTGCGACGCTCCGAGGTCATCTGCGGGGAATAAACGTGCATATCGAGCTGAAGATTTTTGATCAAACGCTCAGCAACCACATAGGTATCGCGCAGGTTGTAGCCTGTGTCGACCCAGATAGTTGGTATCGTGCGATCCACCTCACTCACCAGGTGCAGCATTACCGCCGCATTGCGCCCAAAACTGGTCGTAGCGATGGTCTTCTTACCCAAACCCAACGCCCACTGCACCACTTCCTGGGCACTTTTATTGCGCAGACTGGCATTGATGCTGTCGAGATCGAGTTCTATATCGGGCTGTGTATTCACAATGTCCTGGCGCCTGTTTCGAGGCATGGAACTTTATAGAATCAAAAACCGAATGACAAATAACTATGGTTTATATGGTTATTCTTTAATGGGCACTGCAGGGAAGTTTTTTGTTGGCCCCGGGGACAAAATTGTTGTTCATCCAAAACATCAAATACCGGGGAAGACCGGGGCTGGTTTATTGCATTGACGTGCCTGGGCGAAGTGGTTATCGGCAACTCACACGGCTCAGAATGGCTGCTTTCACCACACTACGGCCATCAGAGTAGGGACAGCTTCAGCTATTCAGGGCGGCTTTGTGCCAATACCAGACCTTCAGTAACGCCGAAAGCTGCGCTGCGGAGCATCCGCCTGCCCTTACTTATGTGTCACATTCCAGCTATCAACGAGCGCTACGAAGCCGCTTGTCAAGACTGATTTTTGGCGTTGCCAAGAAGCATAGACACCCGGCATTCTGAAATGTTCTTGTGTTGTTATTACCAGGCTTGCCCAGTACTCCTCATCGGCTCCGCCATTCTTATATTGCCGATACTGGCTGTCGACCATTCTGAACATTACGAGCATCAGTATCTCGAACCGCCCACGCTCTTCTTTGGTCAAAGTTTCCGTCGATCTGATACCGCGGTGATAGATACTATAAAGCTCCTGATCTGATATCAGGTGAGTCATGATATCCACGTCCGCATTCAGAGCGCTCTGCAATGTAGAATTTGCCATCGTAGACGCGCTATGGCGGAGTTGGGTCACCACGAACAACAACGTTACAACGACGGCAACTGAGCCTAGAATTTCTGCGGCCGCACTAATTGCTTCCCAGTTCATGGATTTTCCTCGGTGATACCTCACAGCTTATTAATAGGAGCTATTCTCATGAAAATCCGGATTTTGGGTTTTCACACACCCTCACCACTTTTCTGCCATCATGGTGCCGTCCCAGAATTTTCTGTATCCACAGCTGTGGCGCAGCCAGCCTTGAGAATCAGAACTGGAAGGTAGCGCTTTGCTTTACAGGGCGCGCAGATGGGAAATACGGCCGGTGCATGCTCT
>JBALVT010000276.1:0-3789 GCA_036961345.1 Halioglobus sp. | reverse complement strand
ATAATTCGAGTTCAATAGTTGTTTACGATAGGCGGTAAAATCAGCGTTCAGGCAGGAATCTCCAAATAGGTAGCGCGCCTGCACATAGGGTGCTCTCTCCAGGGCAGTCAACTTCCTAGCCCTATAGCCCACCGCAGCGCTGATTATCACCGTGTCGTTGTATCCCCTTTCTCTCGACGTATGAAGCTGGTAAACCGTGCCCGAAACCATTCGCGAGGTAAGCAGTAAGTGCATTCTGGCCGCGACATCTCTGTAGAAGCTAGCAGCACCTCCGGGTAACGGCGCCAGGCTTTCCTCTACAGCTTTCTCGCACTGCCAGATCAGTTCAATCTCAAGGGCACTGTCATAACTCAGCTCACGCGCCCCCAGACCTCCTAAAGCAACCAGACCCAGGCCAGACAATTCCTCTACCTCCTGGAGCGCTGGCTCACTCCTGGCGCAGGTAGCGCGCCAGGCTAATCGTGTCGCCGATTCCAATACCACTTCGGCTATGTCGCTGAGGTAATCACTCACTGTAATCAGCGGGATGGCGCCGGTTATATCTGCAGCGGCTACGCGCAGCACGTAGACCTGCTGAAAGTGCAGCAGCTCCAGGATCTGCGCCTCTATATCGCTTACATCAACGGTACTTAGTTTCCGCTCAAGTTCAGTGGTCAACTCGGATTTTATCAGTGGTTCGTACAATTTATTTGGATTCAGCAATTCATCCAACAACAGTGGGTCCTGCGATATATGATCAACAATCCAGGGGCAGCCAGCCGCCAGCTGCAACAATTCTGTCAATGCCAACGGGTGCTCCAACAGCAGGGACAAATACGTACTACGCTGCGCCACCCTGCTGAAAAACAGAATGACACGCTGCAAGGTCTGCGCAGGTACAGGAGTATCGGCCGCGGCACTGATGGTCAAAGGCATTAGCAGATTTATTGCCTTGCTGCCTTTTTCTCCAAGCCGTTCGAGCACCGTGGACGATCGGAATAGGGCTATTATTTCGCAGGCCTGCTCGCCGCTGGGGTAGCCCAATTCAATGAGTTCCTGTAAAACCGCATTTCGTTCCTCCGGCCCTGCACACCAGACGAACTCCGCTTGCGGAGGCAGTTCTTTCAACTGTGGGGAAGCAAATACCTGCTCAAATATTTGCTTTACGCCTTTACGTGTACCAGCCAGACACCTGGCCATAGCCCCCCAGTCTGGAAAATCCATGGAAAAGGCCAAGCGCTGCAAATCAATGTCCAGCGTGGGCAAATCGTTGGTTTGTTCGTCCTTGTACTGTTGCAATCGGTGCTCGACGACCCGTAGAAACCGGTAGGCCGTTAAAAGCTCAGCCACACTCTTGGCTGGCAGCAGGCCGTCGTCGGCAAGCCTCTCCAAAATGTGCTGCAATCTTCTGTCTTGCAGGGCTAGATCACGACCACCTCGTATCAGCTGAAATACCTGGGTGATGAACTCTATATCACGTATCCCTCCCGGCCCCAGTTTGATGTTGTCCATCTTTCCACGGCGTTTCTGCTGATCAACAACCTGCTGCTTTAGTTCCCGTAGTTCGGCAAACACGCCGTAATCAAGATAGGAACGGTAAACGAACGGGCGCAACCTTGCTTGCAGAACCTCAGCTTTCTGCATATCACCGGCTATTGCCCTGGCCTTGACCATGGCATACCGCTCCCATTCCCGGCCATGCTCGCGATAATATTTTTCCGTGGCATCGAAACTCAATATCAGAGCGCCGCTATCTCCCCAGGGCCGCAGACGCATATCTACCCGAAACACAAATCCGTCTGCCGTGACATTATCCAGAGCCTGGATCAACTTTCGGCCGATTCTGGTAAAAAATTCTGTGTAGCTAATCCCTTTGTGGCCGTCGAAGTAGCCCTCTTCTGGCATTGCAAAAATCAGGTCGATATCCGAGGAATAGTTCAATTCCCAGGCGCCCAGCTTCCCCATGCCGAGCACCACCATTTGCAACGGCCGACCATCCTTGCCGAGTGGAATGCCGTTGCGTTCGCAGGCGGCCGAATAGGTGAAGTCCAGTGCGAATTGCACTGCCGTTTCCGCAAGCAGGGAGACATCCATCAAGGTCTCACTCAATTCTGACCAGCCGGAGATATCCCTCCAGGCAATGCGCACCATCTCTCGACGTCGGAATGTTCGCAGTATGTGATGAAGATCGGTTTCACTTTCAGGCACCGAAGCTTGCAAGCACTGCATATAGCTTGCGCTGGCGGTTGAAGAATACAGGTCACCAGAGCGGATCAAATCCCCAAGTAGGGTTGGCTCACGCTTACAAGCATTGAGAACAAAGTGGCTGCTTACCCAAACCTTAACCAGTGATTCCAGCACATTCGCTTTCTGGTAGAGCTGAATATCCTCAGCTGTGACCAATTCGCAATAGTCATCCCAGGCAGCGGCAATATGGGCTTGTAGAGCCTGCGGGACTGAGCCCAATTGACTGGCTATCATGTCCAATCGATGTCAGCCGGTATACTGCAGGGTAATCATGGTGATGTCGTCAGCTTGTTCGGCTCCCAACGCAAAGTCATCCACCGAACGGCACACGGTTTTCAATATTGAGTCCGCACTAATCTCGCAAATGTCTTGCATGGTTTGTAGTAAACGCGCGTCTGAGTAGAGGCTGCCCTCTTTATCCATAGCCTCGGTAACCCCATCGGTAAAAACCAATAGAACATCGCCTGGACCAAGGTTGATGCTGCTCTCACCGTATTCCATACCCTCCAAAGCTCCCAGTACCGGCCCGTGCGCATCGGGTACCTCGTCCACATCGCCGGAAGCTCGCTTGATCATGGGCGGGTTGTGACCAGCATTGGTATAGGTGACTTGACCGGTACGCAAGTTGATCGTTGCCAGAAATACGGTGACGAACATGCAAGTCGGATTGTCTTTGGCCAGGTCCGCGTTTACCCGGGTAAGGATTTTTGCGGGCATCTTGTCATCTGAAGCCCTTGATTTGATCAACAGTTTGGTCATCGCCATGAACAGCGCCGCGCCCACACCTTTGCCAGACACATCGGCAACACAGAAACAGAGCTCCTCGTCATTGAGCATGAAATAGTCGTAGAAATCACCACCCACTTCCCGTGCCGCTTCCATACTCGCGCACAGTTCAATTTCGCTGTAAGCGGGCACCCAGTCCGGCAGCATACTGTGCTGAATATCGCGCCCCACATTGAGCTCGGCTTCCATCCGCTCCTTGGCCCTAGCCAGGGCCTCCGACAGATCCTGCAACTCATCCATGCTCTTCTTCAGCGCGACATGAGTGTTTACCCGGGCCTGCAGGATAGGTGGATTGACCGGTTTATGGATGTAATCGGCTGCGCCTAGGGCGAAACCTTCCGCCTCGTCCGCAGTCTGGTCTTTCGCAGTAAGAAAGATCACCGGAATATCGGCGGTGACTGGGTTTGCCTTCAGCTGTCGACAGACTTCATAGCCATCCATATCCGGCATCATAATATCCAGGAGAATGATGTCAGGGGGCTGCTTTTGGGCAATCTTCAGGGCAGCGGCACCATTGGTGACAACTTTCACCTTGTAGTCCGGAGCCAATATTCCCTTCACCACATCAAGATTCTCCGGTGTATCATCTACCGCAAGAACCACTGGTTTTACCACTTCATCAGCCACCATATTGTTCATTTCTGCTAGTCTCCACAGGTGTGTCCGCGCTCTTCATTAAAGCGTCTGACAAAATTAATATCAATACACAGTGGCGGGTAATTCGATTGGCCTGTGATACACCCCTCTATGCGAGAACCGCCAAAATTGAGCCACGGG
>JBALVT010000275.1:0-3914 GCA_036961345.1 Halioglobus sp. | reverse complement strand
GCGGTCATAGTGAATACGATGGCTATTGTGAGTGAGCGCCGAGTAGCGGAAAAGCAACACAGGATCGGGGGTTATTTCGCGTGACCACAGGGCCACCGCTGGAGCGGCTTTTGCCGGCGGCGTATTACTACTGCCCCGCTGGCGATAAACCAGATTTTGCTCTTCGACAATGGCCAATCTCTCACCGACCAATATTTCATGCTGCACCGTCACGAAAACCAAAGGACCACTACTGCCATTTTTAAGGCTGACCTCCTTGATTGTCGAAACCTTCTCGATCTCATCGCCCACACACACGGGCGAAACAAAGCGTAATTTACTGCCTGCCCACATCCGTCTGGGCAAGTCTACCGGCGGCAAAAAACCACCGCGTAAGGGATGTCCGTCTACATCTATTTGAGAGGCGGCCGGTGCCGGAAGAAAATACAACCAATGCCACAAATTGGGAATGGGTTCTCCGGATAGGGCTCGAGATTGGGGGTAGTCCAGTGTTGCTGAAAGCCCGGTAACCGGTGCCAATGTAGCCAGGTCGGTGTGGCGCTCCTGCCTGCCTATCCACTGCTTTAGTTCGTCTATATCCACTTAAAATGACCTCGGTAAACCCAACTCCTGGTTGGCAATAAAGGACAAAATAAGATTAGTAGAAATTGGCGCAACTTGATACAACCGGGTCTCGCGAAATTTTCGCTCAATATCATATTCTTCAGTAAAGCCATAACCCCCATGGGTTTGAATACAGGTATCTGCACAGGCCCAGGACGCCTCCGATGCCAGCATTTTTGCCATGTTGGCCTCGGCGCCCGCAGGCGCTCCGGCATCGTATTTATCCGCGGCCCGCTGCACCATAAGCGCTGCTGCCTCGGTTTGGATATGGGTCCGAGCAATAGGAAACTGAACGCCCTGGTTTTGACCTATCGGTCGGCCAAAGACTTCACGATCACGCGCATAGGAAGCGGATTTTTCGGTAAACCAGCGGGCGTCGCCAATGCATTCGGCGGCGATAAGAATACGCTCAGCGTTCATGCCATCCAAAATGCACTTAAACCCATTGCCCTCCTCCCCAATAAGGTTTTTAACTGGCACCCGCAAATCATCAAAGAACAATTCGGTGGTGGCATGATTCATCATGGTTTTTAGCGGCTTAATGGTCAAACCGTTCCCTATGGCATCGCGCATATCAACCAATAAGACAGACATTCCGTCGGTATGTTTGACGCACTCATCCCTGGGGGTTGTTCGTACCAGTAACACCATTAAATCGGAGTGTTCGGTGCGCGAGATAAATACCTTTTGCCCGTTCACCACGTAGTTGTCACCGTCGCGAACGGCTTGTGTTCGGATACGCGATGTATCGGTTCCACTTGAAGGTTCGGTGACAGCAAAAGCCTGCAGGCGCAAAGAACCATCGGCAATTTTTGGCAGGTACTCATCTTTTTGTGCGTCGCTACCATGGCGCAGCAACGTACCCATGGTATACATCTGCGCGTGGCAGGCACCGCCGTTACCACCGCTGCGCTGCACTTCTTCAAGAATTGCACAGGCTGCACTCAAGGGTAATCCGCTACCACCGTAAGCCTCGGGAATAAGTACTGAAAGATAGCCTGCATCTGTGAGTGCCTGCACAAAAGACGACGGGTAAGCATTGCGCTCATCCAGGTCGCGCCAATAATCACCACCGAAACCTTCACACAGTTTAGTAACAGCTGCGCGAATCTCCGGATAGGTTTTTTCAAAGTCCAAGGTATTACCCCGCAGTCCACACCGGGGTTACGGCATGGACTAACTCTATGCTAATCAGGCCGCCCGCCGAGGTGATGTCTCAGCGTCCGCTGGTTTCTTATCCGCTGTACTGGAGCGGCTTTTTTTTCGCGCCGTGGGCCGTTGGTTCTGAAGTGCTTTTTTTGCATCCGCTTTTTTGCTGGCGCGAAGCTTTGCCGCTTCTCGGGCCGCCTTGGTGGGCGGAGGTCTACGACGCGATGCGCGAGGCCTCTTCACTTCCTCACCGGGATGCAGCTCCCCCGACTCAATTCGATTCAGAATTTCTTCCATTGTCCGGCTTATTTTTGTGCAGGTACGTATTGTTTCAATGTTGGGAAAACAGGAGTGTTCTCCGCCCTGCATAAGTTCCATCAATTCCTTCTCTGTCAGGTGCGACAAAATCTTGGTGGGGTTATACCAGCGAAAACTGGGGATAATATTAATATCACCACTATAATCCTGGTCCATCAAGCCATGAATACTGTTGATCAACAGATTAAATCGCGGCCACTGCTCGCCGTTCTTTTGCACCATACCTTTATAAAAATTGAGTATTTCGCGGCCAACACCAATGCCCAGGCTACCCAGAGCAGAAGCCATTCGGCCTGGTTCTTTTCCATTGCGCAGGAACGGTGTGGCTATCGGGTTCACCATACTCACTATATAGTGATTGGTACTATACAGGCGCGACAAACGTTTTGCGGGGAGATCATCGGCAATAGAACCGTCCACCCATTTTCGGGTGGGCAGGTAGGGCTGAGATTCGCCGTGTACATTCTTCGCCATTAACATGACAGGGGGGAAAACCCCGGGTACGGCGCATGATGCAATAACCGCTGAGCGCACGTAGAGGTTCGGAGACGTAATAGCGTTGAGCAGCCTGGAGCGTTGATGAGGTTCAGCCGGCGCCACAGTGATACTGATTTGACGGCCGGTTTTTTCATAGGCCTCCTGAAAAGTCATATCCGGGATTAGCCGGGCTATAATATTTTCCAGATCAGCCACGTCTATCTGTGGATTGGCATCAAAAAACATTCTGGAAAACACACTGGCCTCGCGCTCTGCCTCAAAGTGCACATTGGCCGGGTCGTAAAAGTGCCTGAGCTCTTCATCGGTATGAGTGCCAACGACGCCGGCGACTAACGAGCCGGCACTGGAGCCGGAGATAACTCGCGGCAACAAACCCTGTTCAAGTAGTATCTTGACCACACCCAGATGATAAAAACCCAGCACACCGCCACCGGACAGCATCAACGCCGATCGGCCAAAACAAATATTGGCGCGGTAAAAGAATTCGATTTTCTGTTCGAGACTGATCTCCTTGGTATCGAGTTCGGCCAAAAAGCGCAGAGAATCATCTATTTCGTCTATGTATTGTTCAATAAGGTGTTTGGTACCAAAATTGGCTCGGCGATAAAGCGTGCTGCGCCCCATGCCAGCCATATTGCCGTGGATACCTTCGTTGAGTGCGAACATCAGACCCTGGTGATCATGCCGTGAACGCAAACTACGCAGCCTGTCCAGGCGCAAGCGAATCTGTGCGTAGTCATATTGGCTGGTCTGATCTACCTGACGCCAACGTTTTTGGCCGGACATTTCGTCATGGGCAACAGCGGACTCGCTCCACTCCTCATAGGAATGACATTTATCCATCTGGGTCTGTAGTTTCTTGAGCTTTCTTGCGTTTTTCACCATTTACCTCATAACAATCCTAAATCGCAATTTCAAGCATAGTGCATGTCAGGCCAGACTCCCAGCTCTTTGTTAGCGCTGTAAACATCCTTCACCGAGGCAACCACATTTCAACCCCCGACCAACCGGCCTAAAACAGCGCAAAAAGATGCATCCGAAGAACAAAGCCCATAGAATACAGAGGTCCACCTCCAATAAATAAAACTGAGGTTCGTTTTAATTGCGCGCATACCTGATTGTTACCGTTGTTCTACTGGCCATTTTTGGTTCTATTGCAGGGTTCCTCTTCCAACAATATTTCGGCTTCTCCAATGCGGATTTTACGCCGCAGCCCATCATGGTCGGTGCCGCAACCGCAAGAATCGAAGTCCGTCCCAGCGAGCTTGAGGCAGTCGGTACCATTACCGCTGCCCGTGGCGTTGAGCTAAGTACCGAAGAAAGTGGCGAAATAACAGCAATTGATT
>JBALVT010000274.1:0-3932 GCA_036961345.1 Halioglobus sp. | reverse complement strand
TCTCGGCTTCAACTTGCCGAAAGTCGCAGTAAATGTTTCGGCCCTTCAGTTTAACCCCCTGTTTATTAAACGTGTTGGCGAGGTGTTAAGAGAACACGAGCTCAGCCCATCGTGTCTTGAGCTTGAGCTCACCGAAGGCGTCGTAATGAATAAAACCAGCGACACCATCCAGGCCCTGCACGACCTTAAAGAATTGGGCGTAAGCCTTTCCATTGATGACTTTGGTACGGGGTATTCGTCATTGAGTTATCTCAGTAGATTCCCCCTGGACGAACTCAAAATTGACCGCAGCTTTGTCATCGACTTTGACAAGAGTGAGAACGACGCCAGCCTGGTTATTGCGATTATCGCTATGGGCAAGAGCATGAATCTCACGCTGGTAGCCGAAGGCGTAGAAACCCATGAGCAGTACCATTTCCTCACAGATAATGGGGCACATGTCATTCAGGGCTATTTGTTCAGCAAACCGGTGGATGCCAACGAACTGGCGCCAATGCTGACCGAGCATCACTTCCAGAGACAAATTGAAAAAATCACTCGTGATAATATGCCACTGACCGCCATACCACACTCGGCCTCATAGGGCCGCAGGCAAAGAGCGCAGACTTCTAGGGTATAGCAGCGCTCAATAGTTCCTCAGCAATCTCCCCCACGGCTCGATGCAGAACCTCCAGATCGGACCGACGCGTCCGATGATTCGTAATACAGACACGGATCGCCGAACGACCGTGCAACACCGTAGCCGATGGCACGGCGATACCTCGTACTTGTAGCTCGACAACAATGCGTTTATTGAGTTGATTCAACTCTTCCACCGAAAGGTGCTCGGCCAAACGCCTGAAACACACGATATTGAGCGATACAGGCGCCATAAGCTCCAGGGTATCATCGCGCTCAACGGCATCCCCTAGCCACTTGGCCTGCAGACAATTGCGATAAATCGCCTTACCCAGCCTCTGAACACCCATTTCTTTCAGTTGAAACCAAACACCCAGCGCACTAAAACCTCGAGACAACTCGATGCCATAGTCACTGGGCCAGGGAGCCCCGGCAGCGAGGCCTTGCGTTTCACTTTGCAGATAAGCCGGGCTGGCCTGGAATGTTTGCCGGTGAAGCTCGCCATCGCGCACCAACAGGCAACCCGCGGCATAAGCTACATGCATCCATTTATGAAAATCGAAGGCAATGGAATCCGCCTCACTGATACCCAGTAAACGGGGCCGTAAAGACTCGCTGAGCATACCCAGAGCGCCAAAAGCACCGTCTATATGGTGCCAAACACCCTGTTGGCGACATATCTGGCTAATGGCGACAACATCGTCCAGAGCACCGGTATTGACGGTTCCCAGTGTTGACACAACCGCGAAGGGCATCAGCCCAGCCGCTATATCATCAACAATCATTTTTTCCAATAAGGCGCAGTCGAGCGTAAAGTTCTCACACACCGGGACGGCACGGAGAGCATCCGAGCCCAAACCCATCAATTCCATGGCCTTGCTAACGGATACGTGGGACTCAGCGGAGGTATAGGCCACAAGATGTTTACCCGCCCGATAACCCTCGCTTCGAACCTCCGGGCCCAATTTGCGTTGTCTGGCGACACTCAAACCAAGCAAGGTCGCTGTTGAAGTACCGGTACAGATAATGCCCGTAGCGCTCTCGGGAAAGCCATAGAGTTCGCACATCCACCGGATGACCTGACGCTCAATATACATGGGGGCATGATCTCTACCGCCCATATTGGCGTTAATCGCAGCCATCAGTATTTGCGAGACGAGCCCGCCCGCGGTGCCAGAGCCGTGGACCCACCCCCAAAACCGCGGATGGGTATTACCCAGGGTAAAGGGCAAAACACGCTCTTGTATCTCTCCTACTACCGACGTCAGCGAGCTTCCCTTAAGCGGCAGAGGGTCATCCAACGCCTTATTTTTATCGGGGATTTCCTGCCAAACCGGTTGATCGGGTCGCTCCTGAACAAAATCCAGCGCCACATCCAGCGCGCGGTGTGCAGTCTCTCGAAAAGCTTGCCAGTCCTCGGGGTCCAGCAGTGAGGGCGCATTGATATCGTCGATAGACTCAGACATAGGCGAAATTTTAATCCAGGAAGTTAAGCCCTTATATTAAGCCGAGAAGGGCAGACAATGATTAGAACCCGATACGGGGATGATTTTCGGTCTCTACTACGGGAATCGCTCTGGCAATTGCGTCCGATGCCTCGCCCCAGCCATTACAGCGGGATTGCCCCGGTTCTCGGCGTACAATGTTGAGCCAGCCTTTGCAGAGCGCGTAAACTTTAAAAAACAACAACACATTCCGGCGAACGTCATCAGTTAGCGGTTTGTTGGCACAAATCAACTTGTCGTCGTACATAAAGCGCTCTGACAACCCTACAGCGCCATAGGCGTTCACTTGAACTTTGGTCCCGGCAGCCAGGCGCGGCCCAAGCACAACGGCATCCAGGTAATCGCCTTCGCCACCAATATACTCATGGATTGAACCATAGTTAAAAGGGCATGGAACCGGCGATATAAAATCGATTTGACCGGCGCTACCGCGCTTGAGAAAACTTCCTTTGGGAATCTCGATAACCACCTCTACCTTCGGTGGCAACCCATGATCATGCTGTGCAACTTTGGCCATTGCCTAGTATAACCCGTTGCTAATTCTGGAGCTTGTAATAGAAATAGCCCACCCGTTCGTGGAAGAACCAGGTGGTTAGTTGAAGCGCTTTTACGCTGGGCAGATAATCCCAAATAGTTACCCCCGTGCTTTCTCCTCTATTCAATGCCTGAAAATCAGTTGGCGCGGAATACACGTCAATATCAAGAGTCTCAAAGACCAACATTGCTCTGGGCATATGAAACGCTGAGGTTACCAGCAATATTGAATCAGCCCCCAAGGCCTTGAGGGTTTCTGAAGTAAAACGACGATTATCCAGCGTGACGCGATTTCGGGTTTCCAGTACGATTCTTTCCTGGGGAACCCCCATCGTGACCAGGATATCCCGAATCAAAACAGATTCCGGGGTATGACCCTCAGCGGCACCTCCGGTAACAAGGATTAAAGGCGCCTTACCAGCGTTGAACGCAGCCACAGCAAACACCAACCTGTCACCAACGCCGCTCATATCCGCGAGTGTATCGGGTGAAACCTCACCCCGTATCGCACCACCCAATAGCACAATAGCATCTGCATTGGGCAAGTTCTCGGCCGAAACCGGAGGATAATCTTTTTCCAGCACACTCATCATACCGGTTGCGAAATACGGCATAGAGCAGACCCAGAGCCAAAGTGTTCCTGCACACACAAAAGTGATGCCTGCTCTGAATCGACGCCATAGAGAGAAGAAAAGCCCGGCCATCAGCAGCAAAAGCACCTGCACGATCGGGTAAATGCACACAGACAGTATCTTTACGATGGACAAATCAAGCATTTTTGTTACGACTGATACTTTTTCGAAAAGGAGAAACTAAAGTCTATCACGACGCCCAATAGAACCCATGAAGAGGCAACATAGGCGTCAAAAAACTGAAGCCTCACACTAAAGAACTAGCCCCGCATGAAGTCACTGGTAATGAAGTGTGAGCCACCTCACAAAACTCATCAATACCGGCTACTGTTTTTCTTACGTGGTCTATGATTCATCTCCCAAAAGGCGATTGTTAAACATTTAGAAATAAAAGGGCTGGCTGCATGAAAACAGCGATTGAGACATTGAGCACAGATAAGACCGAGCATACTTTGCAAAATAGTCCAGCGAAACCGCGTTCGGTACTAATGCGATACGTTGCTGCAGCCGTACTTTTGGCGATCGTCTATTTCCTCTCCAGCCTGACACCAGCCGAAGGAGGGGTAAACTCATTCCAGATAGCGCCCAGTTTCATACTGTTTTGGTTGGCAGGTGGCGGGATAACGCTAGCGTTATTGGGAAT
>JBALVT010000273.1:0-3932 GCA_036961345.1 Halioglobus sp. | reverse complement strand
GATAGGGCTCGACAAATTAATGTGGGGCTCGGATTACCCCCATATGGAAGGTACTTGGCCGAATACTATGGATAAACTTCGGGAGAGTTTTAGTGATGTGCCTGAAGATGAAATTCGCGCTCTGCTCGGATTAACCGCAGCGGGGGTGTTCAGCTTTGACATGAATATACTCATGCCTGTAGCTGAGCGTGTTGGGCCGTTTGTTAGCGATATTACCGGCGCCACCTAGACGACTGTGCTCTATCGCTCCAATGCGCCGATTAGCGGCACCGCCATCGATGGGTAATCTGTAATTACACTGTCGACTTTCATTTTATACAGGTTCTTTATCACCTGCGCGTCGTTTACCGTCCATACTGAAATATGTATGCGGGCTTTGCGAAGTTTGCGGATTGTATAGGGGTTACAGGCAGACCAGTGCATGGCGCTGTACAGACAGCCCAAATCCATGAGTGTAGCGACTTCATCTGCCCGGGTTATGACCATGCCCCGGGTAATGTGCGGGGCGATGTCCCGGAGACATTCGTGCAGGTATATGCTGGAGGAAGTGATGACCACCTTGTGCGCAGCCTTGCTAGTGTCAAATCGTTCGCTCAAGTGTTGTGCTATGCGTTCGATTTTTGCTTTGGAGTCAGGTTTAACCTCGAGTTGATAACCTGCGAGTTTATCTGTTGCTCTCAGCATCGCCTCAAGCGTGGGGATGCCGCAGTCTTTTTTTCGGGGCCAGGGTGGGCCATCTTCGCGTGCGTCCATTTTGGCGAGTTCGCTGGCAGTGTATTTCCCGGTTTTGCCCCATCTTCCGGCGGTTCGTCTGAGAGTCTTGTCATGGTTAACGACGAGCTGATCATCGGCACTGAGTTGTAAATCTATTTCAATGTACCGGGCACCGCGTTCAATCGCGTGCAGGGCGCCGGCGATAGTGTTTTCTGGTGCTTCGCCGGCTGCACCTCTGTGTCCATAAACTAGCATTTGCTGTGGTCCGTTAATTATTGGGCAGATAGGTTTAAGATAGCAGCATATCAATGAAAGTGCCTTGAGGGAGTGGTGCGAGCATATGTCAGAATTGTATACCTTGCCGTGTTTGGAAAATCGCTATTTTGCCATGCGCCATGGCCACAGTAAGGCCAACGAGCAGTCACTAATCGTGAGTGATCCTGTCTTGGGTGTGAATTCTTATGGGCTTACGGCGCTCGGTCAAAAACAGGTGCGCACGAGATTGACCAATATGCCGCCGAGTTTTGACGCGAGTGTGAAAATCGTCAGCTCAGATTTTCTGCGTGCCAGAGAAACGGCGGCGATTATCGCAGCGGGCCTGGGAGTGATTGAGCCAGTGCGTTTCTCAGAGCAGCTAAGAGAACGATTTTTTGGTGAATTTGAAGGACGTTCAGACACTCATTATCCCGAAGTTTGGGGTCGGGATGCAGTGAATGCCCACCGCAGCGATTTTGGTGTAGAGCCCGTGTTCGATGTTATTGCTCGTACCCTGGCGCTGGTGTTAGAACTGGAAACGCTTTTTCGCGAAGCAGTGGTTTTGCTGGTTGCCCATGGGGATGTGCTGCAAATATTACAAACGGTCTTCGAGCAATGTTCACCGTCGTTGCACCGACAGTTACCGCCCCTGCAGGTTGCTGAAGTCCGTCCGCTGGTTCCCCGGTTACCAAGCTAGGCGATCATTGCCGTATTTTGTTCGATGCCCTCCAGCCAGTATTCAAGGTGCTGGTAGACCCTCTTATGTTGGGCCAATGCGATATGTTTGACACCCGGTACAATCGCCGAATTCTGCTCGAGATTGGCTGGTTTGGGCATGTGGCCATGCAGCGCAGACCTGGACTGGGCGCTGCCTATGGGTACCAGAACGTCGCCAAAAGCATGACTGATAACATGATTGGGGTCGCTGTTTATCGAGCCGGCGATGAAGTAATGCTCAGCCTCTTCAAACCATTGTAGCGGTGGGTGCGGCTGGCCATTTTGCCAGTGCTCATCGACCAGGGACATGTTTACGATGTCGCGCATGGAGGGGCTGCGATTTTCATACAGGGCAAAAATCCTCTGCGCTAAAGGGCTGTTGGCGGCCGCCATGCTCCGGAAAAAACCAGCGGTTAAAGCTTCCCAGGGGACTCCGTGGTGGGGTGTGCCAATGTAAACAGCCTTGCTGAGCAACTTTGTCCAATCAAGATTCGCTTGCAGCCCATAGTGACAGGCGCTGCGAATGAGCAGGCCGCCCATGCTGTGACCGACCAGTACAATCTCGGTTGGCGGTACCGGATATACCTGCAGGATTTCTTCCAGTAAAGCTGCCAACATCCGTCCGTTGTGGGATATCCGTAAGCCGCTGTTGTAGCGCAGGTATAGCGGTGTGAACCCGTGGTTTTGCATGAGTAGGCTACCGTAGGATTCCCTGGCGTCCTCGCCATCAGCACTGGGAAATGCCCACATTTGCTCGTTGGATGCCAGGCCGTGAACAAACACGACCAACTTGTCAGTGGCCGGTTGCTCCGTCGCCTCGAACTGGTCCCGGGTCAAAGCCAAGGGCCGGTTTTCATGATAGATGCCCATATTGACCGCCAGTGGGCTATTTGTTTTTTGCAGCGTTTCACCCATCAGGCCGTTGAGAGCCGTAATCCCGAGGCTTAGGCGATCGGATTTCAGTGATCGGCATAGATCTATGTTTTCCACAGGGCAATTCCTTTTTGTATTTGTTGGCCTGAGCCGCTAATATCTGAAAGCGCAATAATGCGTCATTCATATATATGCACTATATGCATAAATGCGGTTAATGCAAGTGGTCGATGAAGAAAAACTCAGTGGTAATACCACCTATCCGGCATTGGTGGGCAATGTGCTGGCACAATTTCGCAAGGAAAAAGGCATAGGGCAGGCCGAATTTGGCGCTTTGGTGGGTATTGGTCAATCGACCTGGTCGCGAATTGAGAAGGGTGAATCAGCTCTTACGATCGAACAGCTTGCCAAGGCGGCCCATTACCTGGATCTGGCGCCCCATGAGTTGTTGGCGGTAGTAGATGGTGCAAAAGAGAATTTGCGTGGTCAGGGAATTGGTACCCTGATGGACCGCATTGGCGTAAACAATATGGCGCTCCTGGGGTCGATTCCAGTGGTAGGTCCCACTCTTACCGCAGTCTTGTCAGGCGTATCAACCTATCGCCAGTACGCGGAGATTTATCGTAAGGAAAAAATCGACCCGGAGAAACCCCAGGAGAGCCAGGAGCCTGATGTTGTGCCCCGCGATGGATAGATTCGGCAGTATTTGAAGGTCGCCAAATTAGTGCCATATGTTTTAAACAAAAAAAGGGCCCCGAAGGGCCCTTTGATTTGCCGAGGGTTTACTTGGCCTGGGCGTCGAGAACCTTTTGATTCTTCTGCGTATGTTTCCAGTGGGCGCCCATACTCTTCATCAGATTTGGCGGCAGTTTTTCCACAGGCACTACCAGATCACTGTCTACAGGCCACTCTTCGAGCAACTGCGGACGATACCCTTTCGGATAGTACTTGGAAGGATCGATCTGCTGCTCACGCACAAAGGGTTCCTGTATTTTGGTACGGTCCGTTGTCGGCACAGGAACAATCAACTGTCCATTTGTGAAGTCCTGCTGCGGCGCGCGTTGGTTGGGGAAGTCCGGCAGGATACCCTCGCGAACCCAGATCTGATCCTTGGTCACGTTCACAACAATGCCATCAGGGGCACCGAAATGGTAGGGACCTTTCCAGTGCTCACGCACTTCGGCCACAGTTTCCTCATTCAACCAAGGATCAAACGTCATATGGGTCGTCATAAACATACGTGGCTTGACGCGGTTAGCCACATAGCCCGCTGCATATCCCGGCGTATGGTGGGTATCAATGGTGTAACGAGCCAGGAAGGGTGGCACACCCTGCACGCCTGAATTAATTTCGACGACTTCTTGCTGCAACTC
>JBALVT010000272.1:0-3985 GCA_036961345.1 Halioglobus sp. | reverse complement strand
GTAGCAGGCTGTGATGTCAGGCCCGTTAAAAGGCGTGGGGTTCCAACTGATAACGGGCCTGACATCGCAGTCTGCGGCCTAAAAGCAACAAACGATGGGCTAAAGTAAGTACCACCAGTGCTACCCCGTACTCAATCGCTAAGTTCTAACTCAGCAGCTGAGCTTCGACAATACAGTTAAAGTTGTCAGCATCTTCATACATTGCCCAGTGGCCCACGCCAGGCAGAACATAAAATGATGCCTCGGGCTGGGCACGTTTAAAGAGTACTTCCCGCTCGGCTATCGCCTCCAATCCTCCGGCTGTGGCATCCTGGTCCCCCCAGATACCACACAATTTGGCCGATATACGTGGCAGAGCTGCCAAAAAATCATCGCCGCGAGCCAATCGCCTGCTGTTAAAGCGTGAAAGCGCCAGATTGTCCCCGTGGATATAGATCGACAAGTCATCCACTGCAGTATCACCAGCAAACATAAGAGTGCGTAAGTTGGAACTCGTTATGCTGATGCTCTCCTGGGCTGAAGTTTCCGCTTTGGGAGGACGCAGCAAATCGACTTGCACATGCAATTTGCCAAATCCGGCTGCCCCACAAACAATGAAATGTCTACAGCGATCACCCGCTGCAGCTGCCAAATGCGAACCGATCAGCGCGCCAAAGCTAAACCCACAAAGGTCAAAATCAGCCTCGGGGGCAATTAGATCGTTCAGGCCTTTTTGCAATATACTTGAGAAATGTTCGACACTATGGGGCTGCGGCATATCAGCGGAATTGCCTAGACCAGGAAGGTCCACTGTCCATACACTGCGATGTTTCTGCAATACGGGGATGTTTGCAATCCAATGGGTCCAGGAGCCAAAGCCACCGTGCAGCAACAGTAAGGGGCGCTCACCATCGGGGCCGGGCCAATGCTGCCAGCTCAATGCGACATCATTGTGGCGCGTAGTATGGGACTCGGACTGACTGAGTAATTGCGTGATTTTCTGCTGCGGTGTCATACCCGCTCCTGTGTTGTCACAAACCTTAACTATCCCTATCCGCTAGCGCCTTTTCGTGAAACTATTGGCGCTAATAGCCAACCCAAGACAAATCGCCCAGCGTCCATTAAGATACCGCAAATGACACCCATCCGCTCCGTCGCGCTGCTTTTTTGCCTGCTCCTTATTCTACTGGCAGGAGGGGGTCTGTACGTATACCAGAACTTACCCACGCTGCTGGAAAACACAGCCAAACAATACCTACCCGAATTGGGTTTGCAAACTGTGCATTATTCGGGACTGACGATAAGCCACAAACAACTATCCCTGAATGCATTGGCCTTACAGGGTCAGTATGAAGACACCGCGTACGCTGGTTCAGCCTCGGACCTTGTTATTAGATATAACTGGCGCGAATTATTACACAGGGAAATTGAATCTGTAACAGTGCAATCACTGCAGTTGGAGGCAACAGAGATAGCGCAGCGCGTATCAGTGGCAGACGCAAGCCCCTTAGATCTGTCAAAGCTGTTTCCGCCACTCAATCTCAGTGAGCTGCCTTTGAATACACTGCGCGTGAATCACTGGGATTTTGGCTACCAAAAAATTGACCTGCCGCTCATCGAAGCCTCGGGTAGTTTGCTCGTAGACCAACTACTACAGATTCATATTGAAAGCTCATTGGAAGATGTGCATGTCGGCGCCAAAATATGGACGGCGCAAGCCGACGCCCTGCCCCAGGCTCTTGTCACGCTCAAAGACAAAGATCAGCAGGTAGCAGAATTTTCGTTGGTATTGCAAGAGGCCGGAATGGATCAATGGCGTTGGTCTGTAGACGGAGAAGTAGAATATACGCCCGTCCTGCACCTACTGCGTCGGGGGAGTCAATTACCCGGCGTTAGTTTGCATGTTGAGATCGCCGATGGACTGAATTTGGCAGGGAAAACCCAGCTATCGGCGCTGATAGAACACCATGACCGACTGGATTGGGGCAAACCTTTGCTGCCTGCCCTGATGAACCAATTTGACCTACAGGTCAGTGCCACTAATCAGATCGAGCAACTGGATGTACCGGGCATCGCCTCAAAGCTTATCACCACGCTAAGCCTGGAGATTGTGCTCGAAGCGGGCGAGCTAAGCGTCCAGCTCGCACCCGCTGCGCTGCGGGGCAAACTGGAGGCACAAGCGCTTGCCCTGTCACCATCAACATTAAAATCACTGCAGTGGGAACAGACAATCCCTCTAAACTGGGCCAGCCCGGAACCCATCACGCTAAGACACCTGGACAACGGTTCTTGGGCCCTGAACCTGACTGACAATAAATTGCTCATCGGCGGCGGTGCCACAGAACTTCGCCTGGAACAGTTGAATCTCCAAACTCGTTTTGACCCGAGTCAGCCACCCCAGATAGAAGCCAAACTGAACAGCCGCATGAATTCCCGATTGCGCAAAAATCAATTACCACCAATGCAAGTCTCGGTAAATCACAACGGCTCCCTCACCCACAGTATTTTTAGTCTTGCCCTGCTGGACATCGCCGAGAGTATGGAACTTCTGCTCAATGGCGAGGCTAATATGCTAACCGGCATCGGCCAATACAAAGCCGTTTTTAATAGCCAGGACCTCGCTTACGCCAGCGAAACGGTACTGCCAATACTGCGCAAGCTCAAACTATTGGATATAGGCGGAGACCTATCTATTGCTACGGGTTCCATGAGACTTATCAGCGAAGTGACCAGTCGCAGCTTTAATGTAGATGCCTTAAGCCAACACTCGCAATTGACTCTGGGCAATCTGTCGGGCTCCTATGACGAATACCGTTTCGAAGGGGGCGCATTGACAGCCAGCTGGGCTGGCATCGACAAGTGGCGAACAAAAGTGCCGGTCGAGCTGGGAATAGAAAAGCTCAATGTAGGTTTTGACATACTGGATACTCGCATGCAGATTTCCCTGCCGCGGGCCACACCGATTGATCAGCCCAGTGTAAAAATGGAGACATTTTCCAGCTCAGTGTTCGGCGGTAGGTTATTCCTGCCAAAGCCCTACCTCTGGGATTTTGCAGCCAAGAGTAACGAATTCACGCTGCGCGCCGAGGGCTGGCAGCTGGCCGACATGGTGGCGCTGCAACAAGATCAAGATGTGGAGGCCATGGGAATTCTCGAGGGCAGCCTGCCTGTCACTATTACTGACGGCCGCGTGATAATCGAGGACGGGTATCTCCGCGCTTTACCACCGGGCGGCAGTATCCGTTACATCGCCAATGAAGCCAGTAAGGCATTGGCGGCAAGCTCTCCTGAATTGAAACTGGCACTGGATTTGCTCAACGACTTTCAGTACGAAGTACTGAGCAGCGAGGTCAATCTGGATAAAGGGGGCAATCTGCTGTTGGGATTGTCGCTCACGGGGAAAAACCCCTCACAATACGAGGGCCGGCCCATCAACTTCAATATAAACCTGGAACAAAACCTCGACCCCTTGTTACAAAGTCTACGACTAAGTGATAAGTTGGTCGAGCAGCTGAAAAAACGAAGTAAATGAACTTTATGGACTGCTGCTACTCCAATCTTTGAAGCCGCTCAGGGGGAATCAAATGCGACTATTTTTATGCTCAAGCCTGTTACTACTAATGGTGGGCTGTACACCTACGGTGCAGGTAAAAGCGCCGGACGAACCTATCACCATCAATCTGAACGTGAAGATTGAGCACGAAATACGTGTCAAGGTAGACAGGGAACTGGATGATTTGTTTGATGATGACAGTGAGCTTTTCTAGGAGAATAACACCATGAATTTTATACACACCGTAAAACAAGCAGCCAGCATAATCACGCTATCACTTGTGATAATTGCCCCTGCATTCGCGCTGGATTTGGGAGACGCCAAGTCCCAGGGTCTGGTGGGCGAAACCAGCAGCGGATATATCTCTGCTGTAATACCCTCCCAAGAGGTCAAGGCGCTGGTAGAGCGCATCAATTCACAGCGTAAAGCGCACTATGAAAAAATTGCCAAGAA
>JBALVT010000271.1:0-3991 GCA_036961345.1 Halioglobus sp. | reverse complement strand
AGCGGTAAGCCCCCGCTGGGTGATTTTCCCAAGCTACCGTGCGGGTGAGGCAATGGCGCTGAGGAGGCAGTCCAGCGCCGTGGCATTGACGAGGCTGGTTAACAACTCTTTCAATTACCCCGTAACTATGGAATCCGGATTCCGAACCTTGATACACATGGTGAGGCATGTCGATTGCTATGAGTTGGTCAATGGTGACCTCGGTGAAGCCGTATCTGCGATTGAGGGATTGCTTGAAGGTGAACTTCAGTGAGCTTGCTCACCGAAGTTCTGGCTGCGCCCGAGCGCATTGACGAACTCTCTGGCGCGCAGTGGGATGAATTACTCAGATTGGCGCGCTTTTCGAGATTGCTGGGCCGTCTGCATGCTCTTGTGGAGGAACGAGGGAATCTGGAGCAAATTCCACTTGCTGCCAGGGAGGTGCTAGTGGGTGCGAGTATATACACGCAGTATGTGCAGTTGCTCGCAAGGCGAGTGTTATTCAGCTTGAACCAGGTGGTTGATGCAACCGATTTTCCCGTGGTATTGCTTAAGGGGGCTGCCTATCTGATGTCGGGGCTACCGTCTTCTGTGGGGCGTCGGATGAACGATATAGATATTCTTGTACCGCATGAAAAATTGCCACAGATGGAGAGTCTGCTCGAGCGTGCTGGATGGGGTTTTGAGGTAAAACTGACCGCTTACGATCATCGCTACTATCGCGAGTGGAGTCACGAGCTACCCCCAATGCGCCACTCGGACAGTCCGATAGAGCTGGATGTGCACCATAGCCTGATTCAGCCAACCGGCCGTATAAAGTTCAATTCTGATCGCTTGTTTGCCGATCTTGTCTCTATAGATGGGATGGCTTTCAGCACCTTGTCACCGCCCGATATGGTGCTGCACAGTGCTACCCACTTGTTTATGAGCGATGAATTGCGCGGCGGGTTGCGCGACCTGGTGGATATGCACATGCTGTGCAATTATTTTGCGGAGCGCGATAGTGGTTATTGGGAGAAGCTGACTGCACGGGCCGAGGAGTTGGGGTTGCAGCGTCCTCTGTACTATGCAGTCGCGGCAATGCGCCGTATTTTTCGGACTGCCATCCCTGGGGATGTCTGGGAGACAATTGCCACCGCACGACCAGGTTGGTTGGCAGACTGGGTGATGCGTCGCGCTATTGATCGTCATCTGGCACCGGGCAATATGGCCAAGTTGCACTCATGGTATGCGCAGCGATTGCTTTATCTTCGCTCACACTGGATTAGAATGCCGCCGTTAATGTTGGCTAAACACCTGTGCTACAAGTGGTGGGCTGGTTTTCGCGCCCCAGACGTTAACGCCGGTGATGCATGACGCAACGGGAGAGCGTTCAGCCCATTCTGGTTTGCGCTAGCAGGGCCTCCAGCTTCATCAGGCAGGCGAACACCATCACTCCGACGCCCACCAGGAAAAGGGTAGTGGCTTCATAGCCTGCCAGGTGATATGAGCCGGATACCCGAGCCAATCCTGAAGCCAGGCACAAAAGTATGCCCAAAACAGCAGCGATATGACCTGAAAGCGTAAGTAACTGTTGCATGGCTGAACTCCGATTTTATTTTTTTGGTTCATTAGCTAATGGCACTCGCAGTTGCAGAACTGCCGTGCTGTTCTCAGTTTAGGCGAAAAATGGCAGGAAACCAGCCTTAGTGCACCTTGCATTGGTTATAGAACTCTGCAAAGCTCGTTGATCCGGGCAAAAAAGGTTGTTCTATCAGCGGCTTATGTACGAATATTTCTATAATTTGCAGGCCGACCCATTTCGGCTGAGCCCTGATCATCGCTTCTGCTATGAGCATAAAGGGTATGCCAAGGCGCGGGCCTATATGACCTACGCTTTTATGCGGGCTGAAGGCTTTGTGATGGTTACTGGCCGTCCCGGTACCGGAAAAACCACCCTGATCGCTGATCTTATCCAATCCCTGGCCGGGGATAAGGTGACCACGGCCAACCTGGTCTGCACCCAGTTGCAGGCGGATGATTTGCTTAAAACGGTGGCCTACAGCTTTGGTGTGGGCACTGCCGGGGTTGATAAGGCGGAACTGTTGCAGCGCCTTTATGTGATTTTCCACAAGTGGCACAGGGACGGTGGACGAGCCCTGCTGATCGTCGACGAGGCGCAGGATCTCTCGATTACGGCCGTGGAAGAATTGCGACTGCTCACCAATATTCAGGTCGATGGGCAGCCATTGCTACAAATTTTCTTGTTGGGGCAGCCCGAATTGCGCGACCTGATTCTGTCGCCCCAGATGGAGCAGGTGCACCAGCGCATAGTCGCAGCAAGTCACCTGGAGGCGCTGGAACTGGAGGAAACCGAAGCCTACGTTCGCCACAGGCTGGAGGCGGTGGGTTGGCAGGGAGATCCGGCCCTCAGCAAGGCTATTTTCCCCCTGATCTACAAGTTCAGTGAAGGCATCCCTCGCCGTATTAATTTGATCTGTAGCCGCTTGTTCCTGCATGGAGGGGTGGAGCAGCGCCATGAAATCGGTGTGCAGGATCTTCGCGTGGTAGTCGCGGAGCTGCAGGGTGAGAATCTGGCTGCAGGCAACAAGTTTGCGGAAACTGATTTTGAGGTTGAGGATGAGTTCGAGCAGATAGCCGTTGTCGCCCCGGCCCCGTCGGCAGAAGTCTCGATGGAAGCGCCGGTTGAAGTGCGGTTGCATGCAGTCAGTAACGAGTCTTTTAGTTCTCCGGTTAGCGAGCCTGCCGTGGATGCATCGACACCAACACGCCGCCCCGTTGAAATCCAGACCCCCGAGAGGCCGCCAGTGGTTATTCCGGCTCCAGTCGATGAGCCAGGCAACGCGGCGCCCGTCGAGGCGCAGGCCGCAGCCCCCGAGCCCTCGTCGCAATTGCGGCCAGCAAAGCCAGTACCGCAGCCAAAGCGGCAGGCAACCAGGCCGGTGCCTGCGGCAGCACGTTCGGCCCAAATCAATAGCGGCGCAAAAAAGCCCGCCGCCAAAACGGCCACTCGGCAGACGCAAAGCCAGAGTCGGGGTGCGCGCGCTTGGGCTGTTTTGGCGATACTGGTAATTTCCCTGTCTATTTTTCTCGGGTTTTTTGCCACCCGTGGGGGCAGCTGGGGCGACTGGCACAGTAAATTACAGGTATTGTGGGAAAGAATGGGCCCGTTTGAGTTTGCTCCTTTTGCCGCTGATCCTGGCCCCCAGGCGGAGGGTGGCATTGCTGCGGTTGCGGGATCGGTGCAAACAAGTTTTGACGAAGGTGGTCGCGATATTGCTTCAGTTGTTGCGTCGAACCAGTCGGACCCAGGGGAGGCGCAGTCAGAGCTGGAGACGCCGGTAGCAGATGAATTTGCAATTGCTGTACCGTCTGCAGGCGCGTTAGCTGGCAGTAATGAAAGCGCGATTTCCGCGCAGCCTACTGCTCAGGATGACCGGCCTCAGCCACCTGCAGAAGGGGCGTTGCCGGCGCAAGATCAGGTATTATTTGTCGCCTTCGCTTTCGACAGCGTGGACATTTCCCCGCATACGCAAAAAGCGCTGGATCGCGTGGTTGAGACGATGTCTCAATCACTCAGCAGTGTCGCCTCTATTACCGGTTTTTCAGATAGCCAGGGTGAGGAGGCCTACAACCTTATGCTATCGCGACAGCGTGCGGAGGCTGTCGAGCAGTACCTGGTGGGCGAGGGCATCGAGCGGGAAAGACTACAAGTGAAAGGGCGTGGCGCGCTCTATGATTTTACCGAAGCTGAAATCTCCGCTGCAGGCCTGGAAAATGAGGGCTACCGCATCGTGCAGATACGCATCAGCAGCGGCCCTGGAAGCATAAATTAATAAGTAAAAGTAAGTTGTGACCTTGTTCACAAAGTTGGACCCTAACTCATACCTGCAATTAGCAGCGTGATAAACTTCTTCTAAAATTGGGGTAGCGATAAGCCCACAGGAGAGCGAAATGCTTGATTTTATTAATATTTTTAATTCTGGTTCGGTAGCTAGAAAAGCCCTGTCAG
>JBALVT010000270.1:0-4130 GCA_036961345.1 Halioglobus sp. | reverse complement strand
GGTTCAGACCCGCCCTAAAAACTACAAGCTGGCCGGGGCCACCCGCCTAAGATTCGAAGAAGACCTTGAAGATACAGCCGATCGGGAGCAATTTATTAATCAACTTCTCGATACCTTCGCCACCGATGCTACGGAAGATGCCGCTTGATGATAAAACCATTGCCACAGTTAACAGCTGCGATAGCTGGCCTGCTACTTTCCGGAGCGTGCCTGGCGCAAGACGAACGCTGGTTTAAGGTTGAGGTAATGATTTTTAGCCAGCGCTCAGAAGCAGCGGCGGCAGCCGAACGCTGGCAACCGACCCCGATACTGCAATACCCTGGCGAGTCTCGCTTCCTGCTTGACCCGCAACGCATCTCTGAAAACGCTGAAATGTATGAGGGTCAAAGTGTTGTCGACGAATTTGGCCGACAGATAATAACCCTCGATAACCCGCTGGATGAAGACATTGATCCGGCGCTGGCAGAGCCTGAAGACATTAAGCAGGCACTGGCAGAAAATACAGGCATTGATGAATCACAGCTTGATGAACCGCCGACAGAAACAGTGCAGCGGGTTACCCCAACGCCCTTTACGCGCCTTGGGTCAGATGCCCGCGAGTTTAACAGCAGAGCGTCGAGAATGCAGCGCACTGGCCGCTACGACATTCTCTTTCACGAGGCCTGGGTACAAGCAGTGGCGCCGAAAAACGAAGCCCTGCCGATTGTAGTAGACAGATCCGGTGACAACCAGACGTGGCCTCAGTTACAAGGCAGTATCAAGCTCTATCTTTCACGCTACCTGCATATCGAAACGAATCTCTGGCTAAATACTATGGGGCAGTATCTACCCCAGAACTGGAAAATCCCCGCGCCACCGCTTGGGCCACTCTCGTTAATCATTGAGGAACCCGAAATACCATTGGAAGCGCTAATAGCCGCTGAAAATGTTGCTATTCCACCCGTGGAAGAACTGCCCGGAGAAAGTCCAGAGAACGCTGAAATTATTGAACCATTATCAATAGACCCCGGTCCCGTTTACCCATGGCGACACGCGATATTGCTACAGCAAAAGCGCAAAATGCGCAGCACTGAGGTGCATTATATAGACCACCCGATGCTGGGTGTTGTCGCACTCATCACGCCGCTGAGCGAAGATGACCTGGCGGCAATGGCCACTGCAGAATTTGTTACCGACTCGAATCAACCCTTGAAATAATCGCGGGCAAATTGATTCAGCAACATTCCGACCACAGCGGCTTCGCGCGCCAGAATCTCGCGCATCATATCCAGGGTTATCGGCAAGTCACCCAGCCCCGCCGCGGGATTCACCACCATACAAATACAGGCATAGCCCATTGCCAACTCTTTGGCGAGTGAGGCCTCGGGCATACCGGTCATACCCACCACGTCACAGCCATCACGGGCCAGGCGGGTAATTTCTGCCGCTGTTTCCAGCCTCGGTCCCTGAGTTACAGCGTGAACCGCATAGGGCTCGTGCGCTATATCCAGCGATGATGCCACATTTAACAGCCCCTCCCGCAGTTGCAGGTCATAGGGACTGGTGAAGTCGATATGCATCAATTCTCCCGAGACATCCTCGTCTACAGTATGCTCCCTGCCCCAGGTGTAATCGATAATCTGGTCGGGAAAAACCAACCGACCGGGCTGCATACCGGGTGATATACCGCCCACCGCATTGATGGCTACTATATCGGTCACACCCAGCGATTTAAGGGCTACAAGATTTGCCCGATAGTTGATCAGGTGTGGCGGAATTGTTTTCGGGCTGCCATGACGCTGCAGAAAAAACACACTGTTATCGCCAAGCCTGCCTTCCTGAATCGGTCGGGAGGGCTCGCCATAAGCGGTTTGCGGATTGTGTTCGCGCACCAGTTCAAGCCCTTGGAAGTCACTGATACCAGTACCTCCTATAATGGCCAATTTTTTCATGGTTCGGGCTCCGGGTTAACTGTATCGATATGTAGAGTTTGTGTCGGGAAGGCAACATCCGCACCGTTGGCGTGAATTATTTCCAGCACACGTAGCAGAATTTCCTGCTTGATCGCATGAAACCTGACCCAGTCAGTGGTCTTGGTGAAAGTGTAGATAAAAAAGTCCAGAGAAGACGGGCCAAAGTTCACTAAGTTGACGATGAGTGTGCGCGACAAGTCAATTTCGTCATGCTGCTCCAGCATCTGCTGCACTTGCTCAATAACTTGCGCCACTTTCTGGGAATCTTCGTACCGCAGCCCAATGGTTTCATGGATACGCCGGTTGCGCATGCGGGAGGGGTTTTCCAGCGCCACCTGGCTAAATATCGCATTGGGCACATACAGGGGCCGCTGACTGAACGTTCTGATTCGAGTCAGGCGCCAGCCGATGTCCTCGACGGTGCCCTCAAGCTCCCGGTCAGGGGAGCGAATCCAGTCTCCCCGGGTGAATGGCCGATCCATGTAAATACTCAGGCCGCCAAAAAAGTTGGACAGCATATCCTTGGCGGCGAAACCCACGGCGATGCCACCGATACCTCCGAATGCCAGCAGTCCGGAAATCGAAATGCCCAGGGTTTGCAAAACCATCAGCCCGGCGATTACCCACAAGACAATCCTCAGCAACTGTGCACTGGCGTGGACTGAGGCAATGTCGATAGAAGCGGTCTTGCCCCGCTCTACCGAGAGTAACTCTCCCTCAACACCTTTAATCAGGCGCGCCAGAAACCAGGTCAATAGAAATACCAGCGCCGTATCATAGGCCTGTCCCAGCCAGAGTCTAACCCCCTCAGCAACGGCGAGTAACTCCAGGGAAAGGTACGCTACTACCGTCCACAAGACGGTTCGCACCGGGGCTTCCAGAGCAGCAATCAACACATCGTCCCAGCGCTGAGTGCTGCTCGCGGCGACACGATGTAATCGCCTGACGAGGAAGCCAAGCGCTATATGGGCGCAAGCACCGAAACCTAATAAAAGGGTCAGCTGCAGCATTGGGCCTTCGGCAGCAGCAAGCTTGTTCAACCACTCCACCATCATGACTTGCAAAGACCTCTGGGTTCCCCAGGCAAGCAGAGAAATACGGAAACTTCGTGATGCTTAGACAAATTATTCATTTTGGGACCTGCCGTGGCGTTTGGAATGAGTATATAAAAGCCCTGACTCACTGAAGTCAACTCTTGAAAGCAATTACAACTAACTGATCTAACAGAAAAACTTTTTCCGCATGGAAAAAAGTAATTTGAAAGACATCTGATAGAGCAATTTCACATAATGGACAGCTCTAGCCAACATGATATGTTGAGCAATCCAACAACTGCGCGGTCGCCAACAATGAAATTACTAAACCCAGTGGTAGGAGGATGGTATAAGGACCTGCAAACAGCGGCTTTGTTTGAGATAGTCGCATGGGACCCAGCGGCCCTTACCATCGAAACACAGTATCTCGATGGCGAGGTTAGCGAATATGACCTCGATGCCTGGCGGGAGATGCTGCTGGAGCGCGCAGAGGCGCCCGAGGACTGGCGAGCCGGATATGAACTGGACGGTGACGATGCTCTGGATCCAGATCTGCCCTATCACCCGGAAGACTGGAACAATCCACTCAATTCAATCGAGCCCGAGTTTATGCACGGCGTGGAAGATTTCTAGCTCGAACACGATGTGCCCTCAGACAGGTTCAAAGAACTTGCAGCACTTTTACTAGCGAGTAGCATTAACCGGATTTCCTGCGTTTTCCCCGGTATATTTACTCGACTCACCACGTGGAAAACGTCCCCGACCTCCCTACAGACTAAAACCTGGGTGTATTGAACCCCCGACCTGGGTCCAAAACATCCGTGCTTGCACATTACCTAATACTGTATATAATCACAGCAACTGTATAAATAAACAGATGGGTATGGCAATGGAAAAGCTCACGAACAGACAGCAGCAGGTTCTGGACATAATCCGCCAGCATATCGAGCAAACCGGCTATCCGCCGACACGCGCCGATATCGCCAACGAGCTGGGCTTCAAATCTGCCAATGCTGCAGAGGAGCACTTGAAGGCCCTGGCGCGCAAGGGGGCGATTGAAATGATAGCCGGGGCTTCAAGGGGGATTCGCCTGCCACAAAGCAACGGTATACCGATAATAGGCCGGGTCGCTGCGGGCAACCCC
>JBALVT010000026.1:0-31099 GCA_036961345.1 Halioglobus sp. | reverse complement strand
GATTCGCCTCTGACAGTGCGATCTGCGCTGTAAGCCGGTCAACGGCGGTCTCGTACTGGGTGGGGTCGATAGCGAAGATGACGTCACCTTTTTGCATAGGCATCATTGGCTTTGCAGGTACATCGATTACTTCTCCGGTTACACTGGGGACGATTTCAATAACCGGCTGGTAAACGCGCACTGCCCCGCTGGGCGCGCCCCACTGCATGGGCACGAATAGCACGAAGAACAGCAGTAGCATCCACAGCGCTGGTGATATTTTCCAGAAAGAATTGAGTTTGATGATGCCGATCTTGGCTGCCAGAAACAGGAAAGCTACGTAAATCAGGGTCAGAAATATAATCATGCCAAGTCCTCCCCTTCTTCCTGCCCGCTCTGTGCTGGGGGTTCACGCTTCGGGTTGCCAATCAGGGTTGAATCAGGGTTTGTGTAGGCCCAGATAAACGCCACGGGTGTCAACAAACCCATGGTAATAGCGCCCCACCAGCCACAAACGCTAATGGCCGCGGCTTGTGGGTGATTGCGCTGGCGCGCGACCTTACCAGGGTACATTCCCAGTATGGCCCAGAGCCCCAAGCCGGTCCCAACCAGCACCAGCAAAATGATCAAGGCGAAAATATCGAGTCCGGTCATTTAGTCAAACCCTCATAATTAATAACTGATCGAGTTTTCTAGAATATGAAAGTAGATTCCAAGGCGGCTCCAAAATTTCGCCGTCTTTCGGAGCAAAGTCAAAATCGCTTGAATGAAACAAGGGAGAGACAGCTAGCCCCAATCAAGTTAGAGCTAGCTGCAATCATCTGATTGGCCAGTGTTTAAGTGTCGCGATCCGATAGTTTATCCAACACCTGATCCAGGCTAAAGGAAGCCGATTTTTGCCGTTGCGGATATTTCTCAAACGTCGAGATAAACTTGCCCACATATTCCTGCATGGGCGTCCAGATCCACACCTTCTCCAAGTTCCAGAACGAATACCCTGGCGAATTGTCAGAATCGATATGGCGCTCATACGGGTCCATTCTCAAATTAACCAGCTGTGGGAAAGTGAGCACCTTTGGCTGCCCGCCGCCTACCCATTTGTCACTGATAGCAAAGTGCAATTTCCAGTCACCGACACGCACTGCATTGAGGCTCCCATTATCGGTAAAATAAAATATCTCTTTGCGAGGGCCTTCCTTCACTTCACCTTTAAAGAATGGCACAAAATTGTAACCGTCCAGGTGAACCTTGAACTTCTTCCCATCGGCCCTATGCCCCTTCAAAAGTTTCTCTTTGACATCCGGCTCACCTGCTGCCGCCAAAATAGTCGGCGCCCAATCTTGTTGCGACATCACTTCATTGATTACGGTACCGGGTTTAATCACCCCAGGCCAGCGCACAACTTGGGGTACTCTGAATCCGCCCTCAAAGGTCTGACCTTTTTCACCTTTAAATGGAGCAGCACCGCCGTCAGGAAAACTAAACTTTTCTACACCATTGTCCGTTGAGAAAACGACGATCGTGTTGTCAGCGATTCCCATTTCATCAAGCGTTGCCAACACTTCGCCCACGATATCGTCCATTTGCCTCATGCCATCAGCATAGAGTCCATAACCAGTGGAATTCGCGTATTTGTCGCTAAGACGAGTCCAAACATGCATGCGCGTGGCATTCAACCATATAAAAAATGGTTTGTTTGCCTGGTGAGATTTTTTCATGAATTTTATGGTGGCTCCCATAAACTCTTCATCCACCGTTTCCATTCTTTTCTTGGTCAGCGGGCCCGTATCTTCAATGCGCCCGTCGGCGTATGAATGAATAACCCCGCGAGGGCCAAATTTCTTGTGGAATGCAGGATCTTTGGGGTACTGGGGATCTTCAGGTTCTTCTTCTGCATTCAGGTGATATAGATTGCCAAAGAACTCGTCAAACCCGTGGTTGGTAGGAAGGTACTCGTCCTTATCCCCCAAATGATTCTTGCCAAATTGTCCGGTCGCATATCCATGATTCTTGAGAAGTTCCGCGATGGTGGGGTCTTCCGCTTGCAATCCGAGTTCGGCTCCGGGCAGCCCGACTTTTAATAATCCAGTCCGAAACGGACTTTGGCCGGTTATGAAAGATGATCTTCCGGCAGTGCAGGATTGCTCTGCATAATGATCTGTAAACAGTGCCCCCTCATTGGCTATTCGATCGATGTTAGGCGTTGAGCCGCCTAGCGTACCTCTATGGTAGGCGCTGATATTTGAGATTCCGATATCGTCACCCCAAATAACGACGATGTTGGGCTTGTCCGCCGCAATCGCGGTACCGGTTACCGCGAACAGCATTGCTAGCGCAAGGAACCTAATTCCGTTTACTTTCATCTGTTAGAACTCCATTAGTCTTATGTTATAGGGAGGCGTCTTGTCCCGGCGAGGGCCAGCAAGGCTGCTACCACTAATTCAGCCAGTAGTTTAGATAGTGATGCCAGAAATAGCCTTAGCATTTCACGCCAAAGTGGCTCAAGATATGGTATCTCATCCTAACAAATGTATTGAGGGTTACTGAAAGAACTCATGAGAGAGATTGCGACCGTCAGATCTGCCGCACTACAGCCACTTCTTTCGGGCTACCTCAACCAATGCCACTTCGCCGAGCCGGCACTTATTGCCTGCGGCTTGAGTCCCGATGCTCTGGCTGATCCAGAATCAGAACTCCCCCAATTTGCCGTCTGGAACCTGGTCGAGCATCTGGCTCGCCTGGAGGGCAACCCCCTCTTTGCCCATGACACCGTAATGCAAGCTGACGCTATTCCAAATCCCTTATCAGCGACCCAGTTATTGCAGTACAAGGGCCGCCCTCTCGAACTGGCATGCAGCTATATCGAGGCACTTAACAATTACACTCCGCAGTCGCATTTTTGGTGGAAGATAGTCGGAGATGAATTTCAGATATTCCGCTGCCCCGCAGACCCGAGAGTGAATGAGGGTCTACAGGTCGAGTACTACGCGCTGGCGGTCATTCTGCGCTTTCTTCAAACACATATCGAAGACCAATTAAGTCCCGTCAGAGTCACCCTCAGAGCTCCAAATCGGTCGATAAAAGCTACGCCTTCAGCTTGGGGCAACGCCGTCAAACTCAGCTCCGGCCAGGTCACAACGATGGCACTCCCGCTTGGACAGATCTCTCAATGCTATGAAGAAATAGCTGGCATCATCAACAACTACTCCACGGCTCAAAACAACACCTCGACAGACGAGGCATTTTTCCGGTTCCGGAAAGTTGTCAAAAGCTATATGGGGCGACCGGGCTGCAGTGTTGACTCACTGGCCACAGCACTTGGCTTGAGTTCTCGCACCCTGCAACGCCGACTGGATGAGCTGGGAACGTCGTTTTCCAGGGTCATGGATGAATGCCGATTGGAAGTTGCAGTAGAGGAGTTGTCTACGGGAGAGCTCTCCATGGAAAAAATTTCCCACAAATTGGGATACAACAATCCTGGTGATTTTACCCGCGCTTTCAAGCGTTGGACGGGGGATACCCCGACACATTTCAAAGACTCTGTCGATCTAAGCCCAGGAACCGTCTGCAGTTTGCTGTACTGCCACTTCGGCAGATCATTGAAACTGGACTCTGGATCCTGACAGGTATAGCGCTCTACCAGGTAACCGTCATTGTTAATGATGATAAAAACCGGTTTGAGGCCGAACTTGTAGAACTGGCCAACTTCCTGGGCGGTCAATTGATGCGCGCCCTCCCCACACAGCATCACCACACGACGTTCGGGGGCCGCGATCGCTGCACCCAGCCTGCCGGAGTACCGAAGCCGATAGAGGCCGCCAGCGCCTGGCTGATGAAATCTAAACCCTCCGGCAGGTTCACGAATGCGCCTGCCAATGCCGGGCTACTGGGGTCGGCCAAAATACCATCCAGAACCGGGTAGCCGTAGTCACCGGGAACACCAAAGATATCGTTCACTCCCTCCTCTTTCAGGCGTCCGAGAACATATTGTATTACTGTCGTTTGGCTTACATCACTCATGATTTTCCTTCCTTAGGGACACTGGTATGACTGCCCAGAAAGCGGCAGGCTCGCCGTCTAGCCCTTTTGGCCTCCGGGAGAAACGGGAAAGCCTGGAACACATGTGGCATACCCTCCCATATCCGATCTTTCACCTTCACGCCGGCCTCTCGGGCCCGCTGCGCCATCATAGCCGGGTGCTCCCGAAACATTTCCTTGCCACCGGCCTCTATCAGCAGAGGTGGCAATCCGGCCAAATCTCCATTAATCGGGGATATGCGGAAATCGCTGCGATCTGAGTTCCCAAAATAGGGTTCCATTATGTGCAGTGCGTGAGTGCTGAACATGGGATCCAACGCCTGAAGTTCTTCAAGTGAGCTGTGAGACCAGTCACAGTCCACCCCCGGCGATATCGCCCAGCCCACAGCGGGCAGGGGCAAGCCGGCTTGTTTGGCCATTAGCATTGTCACCAGGGTCAAGTTACCGCCGGCCGAATCACCGGCAATCATGACCTGCCCCGGCTCTACCCCTGGTTGCTGCAAAAGCCAGCGGTAGACCGTCAGACAATCATCCGGTGCTGCGGGGAAGGGATGTTCCGGTGCCAATCGATAGTCAACCAGCAAGACTCTGGCATGCAGGCGTTTACTAAGATCAGCGGCAAAATTGGCATACAGTCTTGGCATATGCATGGAAAAACCACCGCCGTGAATATACAGCAATACACGCCCGTTATTCTCAGCATCAACAGCCACCCCTTCGGCAACCACCCAGTCCGCCGGAACCCCATCCGCATCAACACTTGCCACTATTGTCCCGCGTGGGTGTTTCCGAAAGAGTGAATCAACGAAAGCCATACGCTTGCGGACCCGAGGTAATGAGACGGTATCGGTCCGGAAGACCGAGCGAATACTCACCTTCAACAATGTCATTAACACGCGTGCACGATAACTGGCCATGACCTTCCCTACAAATTCAAAGGGTCATTCTCTACTGTCGAGCGATAGGCAACCCTGCCCTACGGTTGAAAGTGTTGTCTTTGCGATTATTTCAGAAACTCGCCAGGCCCAAAGCAGTACTAGCGAAATTCGTCATTACATTAGAACCGATTGTTTTACTACTGATACAATCTATATACATTTCCTTTTCAACCCTGTCGGCGTAAGTTTGAGTGCAGAACCTTTTATAGGAGACATTGAAAATGGACACAGTCGTTATTTTAGGCGCTGGGGCACCCAATGGGGTGGGCGGAGCCCTGGCAAGACGCTTCGGGCGCGAAGGCCTGCATATTGTGGTATCCGGCCGCACGCAGGCAAAGGTGGATGAATCAGCGCAAGCGGTAATCTCGGCGGGCGGCAGTGCCGAGGGCTTTCAAGCGGATGTCACCTCTGAAAAAGATCAGGACGCGCTGTTTGAGCATGTCGCTTCTTTGGGCAGGCCCCTTGCTGCGGTAATCTATAATGCGGGTAGCAACCTGCCGATTCCCTTTGAAAAAATAGAAGCAGAAGAGTTTGAAACGTTTTGGCGGATTGGTTGTTTTGGCGGGTTCCTGAGTGCAAAACGCGCGATGCCCATATTGGCTAAACAAGCTTCCGGTTCGATGCTCTTCACTGGCGCGTCGGCATCTATGCGCGGCCGTCCAAATTTCAGTCACTTCGCATCGTCCAAAGCTGGCCTGCGAAATTTGGCGCAAGCGTTAGCTCGTGAATACGGACCACAAGGTATACACGTGGCTCACATCGTCATTGATGGAGTCGTCAATGGCGATATCGTTCAGGGCAGATTTAAGGAGTATCTTGAGTCGATGGGCGAAGATGGGGCCTTGGACCCCGATGCCATCGCCGAAACATTTTGGTCAGTTCATGTTCAATCACGATCCGCCTGGACGCACGAAATGGATCTGCGACCCTTCAAAGAAAGCTGGTAGCCGCGATGCCTTTCACACCCACAAACAAGGTCGTGTTAATTACCGGTGCCTCTTCCGGCATAGGAAAAGTTTGTGCTGAATTACTCAGCCTAAAAGGCCATACAGTCTACGGCACCAGTCGCAAGCCCAGCGCGGAAAAGCTATCGTATGAAATGATAGAGATGGACGTGAACGATGAGGACGCCATAAAGGCCGGAATATCTCACATTGTGGACAATGAAGGCCGCCTGGATGTTGTTGTGAACAACGCCGGCATGGGAGTAGCCGGCGCCCTGGAAGACACCTCGGTAGAGGAACTGAAGTTCCAGTTTGAAACGAATTTTTTCGGCGCATTTCGGGTCTGCCGGGCAGCGCTTCCTACAATGCGTGCACAGGGTTTCGGCTATTTGATCAACATAAGCTCTTTGGCAGGGCTGATTGGCATTCCTTTTCAGGGTGCTTATAGCGCCAGCAAGTTTGCCCTGGAGGGGTTAACGGAAGTGTTGCGTATGGAAGTTAAACCTTTCGGTATTCGCACGGTGTTGGTCGAACCCGGAGATTTTAATACGGGATTTACCAATAGCCGAATTAAGACCCAACAATCTCAAACGAATACACTTTATCTGGACTCTTTCAACAAAGCGCTGCAGGTCATGGAGGAGGACGAAACAAAAGGTGCAAAACCCGATAGCATTGCGACACTGGTAGACCACATCATAAACAACCCCTCCCCTCGCCCGCGTTATGGGGTGGGCCCCAGAATGCAATTGTTCGCAGTGCAGCTAAGAAAATTTGTACCGGCGCGACTATTTGAATTTATCATCATGAAAACCTACAAAATATAATCTGCATGAAAATCTCGCGATACACCCCATAACAAAAAAACAAGGAGTATCCCCGCATGGCCACCACACTCTGGCTCGCAAAGCTTGATGACAAAGGCCCATGGGCGGCTGTTGCATTGGGCCTAATTGTCAGCATCGCCTTTTTACTGAGCCGCTGCGCGTTAGATGGAATATTCCTAGCCACCAGCGGCTTTCCTGCCGGTTACGAACCCCTGTGGCAATCGAGCCTGTGGTGGCCAGAAATTGTGAATGCAGTCCTGGTGGGATACTTGCCTGCGGCACTTGTGATCGCACGCCAAGGTATATACCGAGATTTTCGTTCGTTGAGCCCTTGGTTGCCACAAAACGATGCTGGCGCGGCAAGCATGCACGCCGCTGCGACCCGACCTGCCAGGCTTGCCGGTCGAATCTTCAAACTCTGTGTTCTCGCAGGTAGCATCGCTCTTGTATTCATCGACCCGTCATTGACTCTCGGTACCGAGCCCTCGCTGGCCAATCCGGCATTTTTATGGTCCTTGTTGCGTATCCCTGTGTTCATCTGGCTGGTTTGCACACTGGCGGTTGCGGACATCATCGCAACACAAACCTACTATCGTGCAGGCAGAAACCTGATTGAGGTCGATCTGCTGGACGTGCACTCCCTGACGTCATTTGCACGCAGAGGGCTGCGCAGCTCACTCATCTGGGTGATTTTCTCGATCATCTTTTCACTTTTCTGGTTGGGGGATGACACGGCTTACGGACAGAATTTTTCGCTGCTTGTCATCGTGCTGGCGATGGCCACTACCACCTTCGTCATTCCGATGATGGGCGTGCGCGCCAACATCCTGTCGGTGAAACGCAAGGAACTCGACCGCTTACGTGAGGAGATCCGCGGGGAACGTGCGGCGGTCTCCAAACTCCAGACAAACAATGCTGCAACCAGCCCGAGGCTGGCGAACCTGATCGCGTACTATCAGCTAATAGATCGCACCCAGGAGTGGCCAATTGACGCGGTTAATGTGCTGAAGTTTTTTTTGTACTTACTCATTGGACTGGGATCGTGGCTGGGTGGTGCACTGGTGGAAGTCATGCTCGACAGGACGCTTAGTGGCTGAGTATTGTTCATGCGCTCCAGCTCAAATGCTTAAGCTGTGCGGGGCCACCAATAACGGCTAAAACTTTGGTCAGTCGGTGCCCAGTTAACAGCCCGGGAGTGTATAAACCGCATCGTCTCGTGCGCCGCTTGACCAAACTGGCCGCTCTACTAAGCTTCCTAGGACACAGCCGACGTCCTTTGGGAGCAAATCAGTGATCAGAATGGGAGGCGCAGATGCATTCATGCTCGCATTTGAAACGCCCAAGGCTTATATGCATACCTTCAAGGTGGGCATTCTGGATCCCTCTACAGACCCGGAGGGCTGGTCATTCGATAAATTGCACCGTGATTTCGAGGACCGCCTACACCTGGTGCCTCTGTTTCGATGGAAGTATGCACCGGCACCCCTGGGCATCAATCATCCCCTGTGGATAGAGGACGAAAACTTCAATCTGGAGTATCACTTAAGACATGTTGCCTGCCCCGCGCCAGGTGATCATCGGGCACTGTGCAAATTCATGTCGGACGTGTATGCCTACCAACTCGATCGCAGTCGACCGCTGTGGAAGTGTTGGGTGGTCGAGGGTTTGGAAAATGGCAAGGTCGCCATCGTCACCATGCTGCACCACGCCTATGTAGATGGCGTTGGGGCATCCCACGGTCTGGAGCAGTTCTACAAAGAAGAGCCGGGGTGGGCTCCACAGAGTGTACCGCAGTGGAAACCGCAACCGCCTCCCTCATGGATGAAGCAATTGTGGCTGGCCCTGGTGGATTGGCCCGAAGTTGTACTAACCAATCTGCCCAAGGTCATTTCCGGTTTACGACAGAAGAAAGCACTCAGCGAAGAATATAAGCGCTTGGGTAAGCCGCCACATCCCGCCCCGGAGATGATGAAGCAGACGCCGCTCAATGCAGTACTAAGTTACGGACGAACCTTTGTTTGTGAAAGTATGCCGCTGGATGACTTCAAGACGATCTCCAAAGGTTTTGGTGTGACAATCAACGATGTGTTTTTGTGCTGTGCCGCTGGAGCCATAAGGCAATTGTTTCTAGACAACAAATATAATCCCGATCAAAGCCCGCTCATTGCGGGCACGCCTTTCGCCGGCGAACGGCCCGAGGGCATGGAGGGCATGGGCAACTTTGTCACCATGGACTACTGTTGGTTGCACACAGATATCGAAGACCCGCTGCAGCGCTTGCATGCAAGCCACAAGGCGGCGATTGAGATGAAAGAACATCTGCAGAAAATGGTGGCGATGAATGCAGATTTTGGCGCAATCATGAAGGTACTGCCACCCTTGTGTGTTAAAGCGTTCAGCTGGTGGTTGCGGGAAAAGAAAAAAGGCAGCCTGAGCCTGTTTGGTAACGTGGCCTTATCGAATGTTCCAGGTCCCCGCAAGCCACTTTTCCTCGATAAATACAAACTGGACAACTGGTTTTCTACCGGCCAGGTGGTAGATGGTACTTGCTTGAACATGACCATGTGGAGCTACTGCCAAAACGTAAACCTCTGCGTGTTAGCAGACCAGAAAGTTCTTCCTGATGGCTGGTTGTTGTTCGACTATTTTGTCAGTGAATTGAAAGCATTAGTTCAGCTGGTCCCGCAGCCCAATTCAACACAAAAGAGTGAATCATGAGCAACATTAATCCAATGGACCTGGCATTTTTCGTACTTGAGAATACCTCTCGGCAGATGCACATGACGGCCTACCAGATGTTTAAGGTACCTGCTCGGCAAAAACACAGTTTCCCGGCCAAGTTGTTGAGCACTTACCGCAACAGTGAAGTCGCAGCCCCCTTTAACCTGAGGTTGAAGTGGCTTGGCAAGAATGTAGCTTCCTGGCAAAAAGTGGAACCGGACATGAACTACCACGTCCGGCATGTGGCTGTGCCTGCCCCCGGCACCGAGCAGCAATTTTATGAACTCATATCATTCTTGAATACGCCGCTGTTGGATCGGGCCCAGCCGCCCTGGGAGTGTTACGTAATAGACGGCATAGAAGAAAACCGTTGCGCTGTGTTGATCAAGGTACATCACGCCCTCATCGATGGTGGCGGCGCACTGAAACTGTTCCGCAATGCCATGAATGATTCGCCACAAGATAAGTCGGTCCGCGCAATCTGGATGCCTTCAGACGAAAAACCCAGCAAAAGAAAACTCCCCAGGGCCTCCGAGTCACAGGTGAAAAAGCTGCTATCGGGATTTGGCAAATTGCCCTCAAATATGGTGGGCGCCGGCAGCGGATTTGCCAAAATGGGAGCCCAGGTACTGGGCCTGAAACCCAAAGAGTCAGCCCTGCCCTTTCGAGCGAAAAAAACCCTGTTCGATAATGTGGCCCAATCCTCAGCGCGCCGCTACGCGAACTGCGAAATACCGCTGGCCGACATTAAGGCTATCGCCAGGAAAACTGAAACAACTGTTAACGATGTGGTAACAGCGATTATTGATCATGCCTTGCACGGGTACCTAAAGGAGCACGATGCGGGGATAAACGTTCCGCTGATCAGCCTGATGGCCATGTCTACGCGTAAGCCCGGACAAAAAGCCGCCGGCAATCAGGTCAGTGCTGAACTCGTGCCAATGGGACAGCCCGCTGCGGGAATCGAAAAGCGACTGCAGCAGGTGCATGAGTCTATTCAAAAAATAAAGGAAAGGGCACAGGAAATACCCGATTCAGTGCGGCAGTTTTATTCGATATTTCTTTTTGGTAGTTCCGCACTCGCCGACTTTTCCTCCACCTTCGAGGCAATACCCAGCGCCAATCTGGTGATATCCAATATGGTAGGCCCGCAGGAACAACTGTATACGGGAGGCGTACCCGTGATCACTTTTCAGGGGCTTCCCATCGTACCCCCCGGTGGCGGTCTGAATGTCACTTTCGCCAGCTTTAACAAGGATATCTGCCTGGCGGTTGGCGCTGCACCGGAAGCTGTTGATAATCCCTACCACCTGATTCAACTGATCCAGCAAAGTTTTGCCAGCTTACAAAAGGCAACGACCGGCGCTGGGAAATCAAAGAAATCGAAAGCAGGTAAAAAGTAAGTTAACCCCAGGCGAGTAAACGCGGAGCAAACGAGAAAATGAAAAATATCGGCGTGATGTTACAACAAAGATCTGTGGTTTCCACCCACGTGGAAGCTTTCGTAGAACCTTCTACCAATGTCCGGGCTACCTACGCCGACCTGAATCGGTTGACTAACCGCTGCGCGAGTGCGTTGTCCGCGCAGGGGTTAAAACAGGGTGATCGGGTTGCACTGCTAATGCACAATAGCATCGAGTATGCGGCACTATTTTACGGAGCAGCCAAGTTGGGGCTGATAGTTGTGCCGCTAAATACCCGGCTAACCGCCAGCGAGCTGTCATTTATCCTGTCTGACAGTGGTACAAACCTCCTGATCCTCGACCCTGAATTTGCCGACACAGCACAGGCAATTGAAGCCAGCGAAGAACACCCTCTGGTTATAACGGCCTATATACCCACGACAGACGGAACTGCATTGGAGGGGACCTCCCTTAAGACCAGGCTGGCCGCAGGATCAGAAGAAGAGCCCGAAATTAGTGGTGGCGACCACGACAACCTGTTCATCATGTATACCTCGGGTACAACAGGGCTGCCCAAAGGCGTGGTGCATACACACGAATCAATTATGTGGGCCGGCCTGTGTTGGGCCAACACGGCTGAGGCCCGTTACAAGGATCGGCTGCTACTGCCTCTGCCCATGTTTCATGTGGCGGCATTGACCTGCGTACTGTTCTGCACCGTACGAGGTATAACCCTGGTATCCATGCCGGATTTCGATCCTTCAGAATTCTGGAGGCTTATCGTCGAGGAGAAGATCTGCATTGGTGCATCGGTGCCGGCTATCTTAAACTTTATGCGACAGGTTCCCGAGTTCGCTGAGCTCGACGCCCCGGATTTCCGCTTCTTCATCACCGGTGCCGCACCCATGCCGGAAACACTGACGCGCATTTACAACGAGAAAAATATCGAAGTCATCCAGGGCTACGCGCTGACAGAATCCGGTGGCGGAGGTTGCATGCTCATGAACGAAGACGCCTTCCGAAAAATTGGCTCCGCTGGCAAGCCTACGATGTTCACGCAGTTGTGCATCCGGGATTCCAAGGGCAAACGCTCCAGTGTTGGTACCGGTGAAATTCTTCTGAAAGGGCCACACATGATGAAGGAGTACTGGAATCGTCCCGAAGCCACCGAGGAAGCCTATGATGATGGCTGGTTTTGCACGGGCGATATCGCTGAGATCGACGATGAGAATTTCATCACCATTAAAGACCGCATCAAGGATATGATTATTTCCGGGGGAGAGAATATATACCCGGCGGAAGTTGAGAATGTCATTCTTGCGCATCCGGCAGTCACGGAGGTAGCGGTTATAGGTCTTCCCGATGAGAAATGGGGTGAGAAAACCTGCGCCATTATCGTCAAAGGCGAGGATGATGTCGATGCGGAGGCGATTATCAGCTTCTGCGAGGAAAAGCTGTCGCGCTACAAATTACCTCGGAAGGTTGAATTCGTAGAAAGCATCCCGCGCAATCCATCGGGGAAAATTTTGAAGCGAGTACTGCGGGAGCAATTTATTTAGCGATAGCCTTCGCTAAACTGTCCCGTGCCCCACTGGATTCCCTATGGAGAACAACCTTCCGCCCCCAGACTCTGGTATTCCGCGGGATCGAAATCGTCCTTAAGAAACAGGGTCTTGTAGGCCTGACAATACTCCTCTTGATCCGCAAAACTGGTATCCACAAACAGGCGCTGCTTCAGGTCGTCAATGCTAATGCGCTCTGGCGACATGCGAATACCGTCGCCCAGCACACTGTCGAGAATCATTAAGCGCTCGCTATCTTCTCCCTCGTTCACCCAGCCAGTCCACTCTTGCTCCGCGCCATCACGGCCGCGGCCGGGCTTGCCGTTGTAGGCGAACTCGGCCCAGTAAGACATCATGCTGGCCGACAGGGCATCGCGAGCCGCGTGAGTGTCGGCGGGGTACATCACACTGAAGGGCTTGGGGAAGTTACCGAACACATAAGGTAGCTCCAGCGCGTGGGCGGCACCGAGTAGGTCGCGTAAATCGACCAGGCCGAAATCACGCAAATCCTTGGCATCAAAGCGGTAGGCGAAAACGCTGTCTCCCTGGCCGGCACGCATAACAGTGGCCAGACGGTCTACGCCGATAACTTTCCAGCGGTCGGTGCTGTAGCGATTGAACTTATCGTAACGCTGCAGATCCTTAATCCCGGTGGGAATACCCATCAGTTTGTTGACCATGTCGGGATTGAAGCCGAGGAACAATTTCATTTCATCAAGATTGGTACCCAGCATCACTGGGACCGCGTTGTAATTGGCCGGCTCGGAGAACAGCTGTTCGGAGCGAACACCGGCGGGTAACACATGGCCATCGCCGATCAAGTCTGGCAGTGTGGAGACAAGACCACCGTCTTCGCTGCGATAGGCGGTAAGAATTTCAACAGTAGATTTCGCTCGCAGATACTGGGCTAACTCCGTCGCGGACATCTCTTCCTGCCTGGCCCGCGCGACTGTAGCGTCACCGGCAGAGCCATCGAGTATGAACAGTTGATTGATAATCTCTCGCGAGCTGAGGCGGCTACCGGCTTGTTCGTCGTCAACGTAATTCTCAGCCACCCAGAGAGGTTCGATATCCAGCCCACCGCTCTGCACGATGGCGCCGTGGAACAGCCCCTTGGCCAGAGGTGACGCCATCAGGGCGAGCACATTCCAGCCACCGGCGGATTCGCCGAAAATGGTGACCTTGCCCGGATTACCGCCGAAGCTGGCGATGTTATCCCGCACCCATTTAAGGCCATGAATCTGATCCAGAGTGCCGTAGTTGCCCGAATTATCTTCGGGCGATGCATCTTCTGAACGCAGCGCCGGGTGTGATAGCCAGCCGAAGTTACCCAGGCGATAATTGATACTCACCAACACCACCTGGTGGCGCGATGCCAATAGCGAACCCTCGTAGAGACCAAGGCTACCACTACCGCGGGTATTGGCACCGCCGTGAATCCAGTACATGACAGGTAAGTTGTCGGCATTTGCCGGGGCAAACACATTGAGAAACAGGCAATCCTCGTTACCGTCCACCGAATTGTTTTCACTGGAAGTAGAGCGAGGCTGGGTGGCGCACTCATTGCCGGGGCTAAGCGCCTGCAGCTGCCCCTCCCAGGGCACGACCGGTCTAGGTGCTTTCCAACGAAGCTCGCCTATCGGCGCCGACGCATAGGGAACGCCCTGCCACACAGACACGCCCAGATCATTCCGGTAGCCAATAATGTTGCCGCCCTCAACTGCTTTTACAGTCTCCTGGGCGGCGATGTGAGTAGGTAACTCCTCCGGAGCCAGCCAAGCGTATCCCGCGACACCAACCGATGCCACCAGTACTACTAAAGCGAGAAGTGCGGCCAAAACTGTCTTCATTATGCGCTGTCCTGTTGGGATAATTACGGCAAGCTGGGAATCCGTGGTGTCTACAGGTATTCATCACCAGATTGTCTGGCTACCGAGCTTAACCTGCCAATACCAACCGGCGCTACCTGATTTTGAGGCCAATTCCAAATTTACGCTTTTGCTCTTAAGCGTTTAGTTTTAAACGTGTTAAAACCCGCAGTCAGAATTACACTGCGCCCCGCTGCAATGTAATAGGGCCTGCAATTGGGTTAGCGATGGTGTTTCGCACACCAACACTCTTTGTCAGGAAACCCTGGCATCCAGATTTAGAATTTTTTTTGTTCCCTGCTCTAGCTTACGCTGCGTGGAAGATTCAAAGTTGTTTTCCTGTACTAGAAACTCACACTCAACCATTTTTAGATCTCTCGATTTTATAGGAATATTTTTCGCCATTTTTCTGTTGCTTGCATAGGAACCCCACCACTGAGGCGAAACTGAGCCAGGTCTCGTCGTGCTTGCCGGCGACACGAAGTGCCACTCTTTCCCGGTCGGTAAAAAGCTCGCTGGCCCCAAAGTCAAAGACCGCTTGTATTTTCTCAGCGCCGATATCATTTCTTCCAGCCGAATGGGCAGCATGCGCGGTCACAATCTTCCTGGGTTCTCCACCATGGCTTCGCCAAAGGCGCTCGCTCTGAAGCGAATCTGGTCTACAATATAAAAGGATCGTCGAGTGAAGTAGCAGATCATGTTACGGTGATTTTACACTGCGCAATAGCATTTTCCGTTGGGGCTGCTGGTGTATACCCGCCATACTCGACTTAAAAAAAGTGGGCCATGAAGTGGCCCGTATGGGATTACATATAGGGAGAACGAAAAAATGAATATTAAAACGAGGAATGCAATGGCCGCGACCGCGGTCTTTTTCTTGCTGACGCCAGGGCTTGGAACATCGATGGCTGAGGCTAGCGATGACTGTCCGGACGGGACACTGGCCGGCGGGGTTTATACAGACTTAGTCATAGACGGCGGCGGCGATTGCTATATTATGAACGTTTTAGTCACGGGCAGTATCACTGCCAAGAACATGGACCAGATCAGCATCGTATCAAGCACTGTCAACGGTTCCATAACATTTACCAACTCTAATAGTGCCTTCGTCTTCAACAATGTTGTTAACGGCGATATTATTAAGACCTTTGGCAACGCATTCTCAACTGTCGCACGCAACACGGTCAACAACGGAAATATAGCCGTCAATGACAAAAACTGCTTACAACGACAGAGCGCTATCGCCGAAGGCAACGACGTGTATGGTGGCTCTTTACGCGTAAATTGCAATGAGACTGCAACCGTCCGGAACAACACAGTCCACGATGGTTCCATCACCTGCAAAAATAACGACAGGCTGGATACGTTAGACAATGATGCACGAGGCAAGGGCTCCGAAGTGAATTGCTCCAAAAACACTGGTAATTGACCGAGCCAAAATGTGGCAGGCGTTCAGCTGATTGTGTCGAGCATAAATTTGATATGCTCGACTGTGAGTCGCATCGTCAGTCACCGTATACTGGTATCGCTTTGCAGGCGCGCCGAACTTAATGCAGCAGAGAGGAATCGCCTCTGTGCTGACAGTAACGCCTAGCTCAACTCGGCCTCAGCCTCGGCCAGCATTTCGAATTCCTCTGCCGCCGTCTTCGCCACCAGGTGGTTCTTGCTGTAGAAGAAATAGTAGGACGCGATCACCGCGAAAAGGATCAGGGTGTACCAGAAAGCGCGCGGGTCATAGGCATAGACACCGGTCAGCGCGATCAGCGACAGAACCAAAGCAACCCCTGAGGTGTACACACCGCCAGGTGTTCTATAAGGGCGATGCAGATCAGGTTGCTGAGAGCGCAACAAGATATGACTCAACGCCATAAGCGCGTATGAGATTGTCGCACCGACCACGGCCATCGACAGCATCAGCCCACCTTCGCCCGACAACGAGGCTAGAAATCCGATGACGCCGGGAACAATCAGCGCCCAGGTCGGGATATGGCGCTTGCCAGTCAGCGAGAGAAACTGAGGCAGATACCCCGCTCTCGATAGCGCAAAGACCATGCGACTATAACCGTAGATAATCGAGAAGAACGAGGCGATTAAACCCGCCAACCCAAGCGCATTGACGGCCGTCGCCAACGCACCATGGCCCGCGGCATTCAGCGCATCGACCAATGGCACGCCACTGCCGCCAATGACCGAGGCACCTGCAGCCCCTGGCAGCAGAAACACCACCAGTGTAGCGGTGAACAACAGAAACAACATTGCACCGATAATGCCCCTGGGCACATCTTTGGCCGGGTCTTTCGCCTCTTCTGCCGCCAGGGGCACACCCTCAACGGCTAGAAATAGCCACATGCCAAATGGCAACGCGGCCCAGATGCCGAAATAGCCCTTGGGCAGAAACTCCGACGAACCCAGAGCCGCCGGGTCCGCGGTGATATCAAATAACCTTGCACTATCAAAGTCTAAGATCAGTGCCACAGCCGTCGCTAGGATCGCAAACACGGCCAGCCCCGTGATCGCCAACATCACTTTCAAAGCTTCGCCGACGCCAATCAGGTGGATACCAACAAATACAGCGTAGAATATCGCATAGACAACTGGCCCATTGAAGCCCAGCAACTCCTCCACGGCTGCACCGATAAATATCACGATCGCCGCTGGCGCCAGCATATATTCAATCAGCACCGCCAGACCGGTTAGAAACCCACCGGTTGGCCCCATGACCTGGCGGGCGAAGCTGTAGCCACCACCCGCAGCGGGGATCGCCGCCGACATTTCGGCCAGGGACAGCACCAGGGTGAAGTACATTACCGCCATCGCCAGCGCGGCGATCAGGAAACCGCCCCAGCCCGCAACAGCGATACCCTCATTCCAGCCCGCAAAGTCGCCGGAGATCACATAGGCCACCCCCAGACCCGCCAGGAGAACCCACCCGGCCGTACCCCGCTGGAGCTGACGTTTGGCCAGGTAGTCCTTGTCAATATGTTGCTCAGACATCGCCAATTCCTCTTCTTATGAACGTTACTGTTATCACTGGAACACTGGCTAAAAACAACGAACCGACGCTATGATCGCAGGCCTAAGTAAACGACACAGTCTGCCACACCTTGACGGTCAATTGATGACGGGGTAGATGTTATACTATACTTGACTAATCTTTCCGTGATAGGAATATTGCCCATGCAAAGCCTTCGCTCTGTGCCCTTTATTTGTCTCCTGTTGACGACTGTTCTCCTCGTGCTGCCAGGCTGCAAAATAGAAATTCGCGTCCCCCAACAGGGTGGTTCGGTGGTAAGCTCCGATGGAGCCTACGTCTGTGAGGCCGGACAAACCTGCATGATCGATGTGGTAGACCTATTTTTCGACGAAACATTTATAGCCCAACCTGCCCATGGCTATGCCTTCAACCGTTGGAAAGAAGACGACTCGTACTTATGTGGTGGAGATACCGAGCCCTGCAAGCTCTCTACAGCCAGTTTTGAGGGTAGCGCTGCGCTCATGTCGATCCTTGAATCGGATGAAGTTTTTTTCCTTGCGCCGCGCTTTGTGTGGACGCCTTACTGTCCGGACCCAGAGCTTGTTGTTTCTCCCAGCCCGGGGTTCACCGACTGAGTCAGCCGAACTTCAAAGCTGACAGCTATGGAAAAGAACCAATTAGATATTTATCGGAAAGCGCTGATAACCCTCCGGGAAGAACTCGGGCAACTGATTACAGATAGTAGAGATGCCGCTGCCACAGTCACGCTCGACCAGTCGATGGTTGGTCGTCTATCCCGTATGGACGCCATGCAGGCCCAGCAGATGGCACAAGAAACGGCACGCCGAAGGCAGCTACAACTACAAAAAATCGACAATGCATTGCGTCATATAGACGCCGGTGACTACGGCCATTGTTTTAAATGCGGAGATGAGCTTACCGCTGCCAGGCTAAACTTTGATCCCGCAAGTACCCGATGTGTAGGGTGCATGGATAACTGACTCAGGTTTGAATCAATCATAAATGGTGGGGATCGGAACCCGCTTGTGTTGCGTCTTTTCAAAAATTTCGACCAGCCTCTTTGAAACCGCCGGGTCTACGGGTTTTCCTTCAAGAAAATCGTCGATTTGGTCATAGCTCATTCCCAGGGCCTGTTCGTCGGATTTCTGCGGCGATAATGACTCCAAATCTGCGGTGGGAGCTTTATGGACAATACCAGGGGGCGCACCTAAGTAATCGGCAACTTGCCTGACCTGGCGTTTGTTAAGGCCAAACAATGGTGCCAAATCGCAGGCCCCATCACCATACTTGGTATAAAAACCGGTAATGTTCTCCGCTGAGTGATCCGTACCCAACACTAGACCATCCATCATCCCGGCAACCTCATACTGGATCACCATGCGGGTGCGCGCCTTTACATTACCTTTAACAAAATCCTGCTTGCTGTCACTAGCACTCAGCAGTCCATTTTCTTTCAAGGCCTGACAGGTCTCAGTGTGAATAGCATCAGCACCGGGCTGTACATTGACTGAAAGTGCCTGACTCGGTTGAATAAAATCAATAGATGCCTGCGCGTCTGCCTCGTCTTTTTGCACATTGTAAGGCAGCCGAACTGCGATAAACTGATAATTATTATCGCCTTCACTATTTAATTGATCCACCGCCAATTGCGCAAGCCGGCCCAAAGTACACGAATCAATACCGCCACTAATGCCCAGCACCAGGGTCCGCAGTCGGGCTCCTTTGAGCTGAGACTTTATAAAATCGACTCGCCGAGTAACCTCTGCTTCGACATCGATTTCTGGCAACACGTGCATTTGAGAAATAATTGACTGCATGATTTCAACTCTGTGAGGATTGGTATCAGTGAATGATAAATAATTTTGCTGATAATTACCCGGAAATAAGAGATTCTCAATGTTCGGGATAGATTCACCGCAAGCCGCATACCTCAAAAATAGATCAGGAAGTAATGAGTGAATGCCTTCCCAATAGACGCTGGGTTTTTCTGATACTTCTATTGAGATAGCGCAAAGAACGGCCAGTTAATTCGCGATTGCGGCTTCGGCCGATGGCTTATGGCGATATGATGAGCACTTCATAATCAGGCTAATATTGTATGGGCGCAAGAGAATTGTCTATCGCTATTACCGGAGCCGGTGGTGCCGGCGTGATTTCCTGTGGCGAATTATTGTTGCAGGCCTGGGCCCTACAAGGGGGCCGCGGCCTGCTGCGCAAGGCCTATGGCCCACAAATTCGGGGTGGCGAGTCGGCCGCCTTGCTGAAGTTAACCGAGGTCGAAAACTATACCGCTTCGGCTCAGTACGATGTGCTCCTGGCACTGGACTGGGCCAATTTTTCCCGGTTTGGGGATGAAATTCGTATCGGTGCCAATACCTGGGTGATTTGCGATGAAGCCGGCGAACTTCCCGACAGCCTTGGGGTGGATGAGAACCATATTCTGCGGCTGCCTCTGGCTGAACTGGCTGCAGCGTCTCATCCCCAGGGCAGAGTAAACATGCTGGCACTGGGTTTGCTGGCGGGTTTGTTAGACTTGCCGGTAGCGAGCCTGTGCGAATTGGCGGAACAAAAACTTGCAGGCAAACCTCAGACCTATCGAATAGCGGCCACGGCCTGTATTGAGCGTGGTGCCAGGGAAAAACCGGATTGTCGGCTGCAGCTGCCAGCTCTGGGCGGCTCCCAACTGTGGTATATCAGCGGCAATCAAGCGGCCGGCCTCGGTGCGCTGGCAGCAGGTATTCGTTTTGTCGCCGCCTACCCTATTACCCCTGCCTCGGATGTACTGGAGTGGATGGCCACGCCTCTGGAGGAAATGGGAGGGCAACTGCTACAGGCAGAGGATGAACTGGCCGCCATCAACATGATCATAGGCGCTGCCTACGGGGGCGTACCCGCCTTTACCGCAACATCGGGCCCGGGATTGGCACTGATGACCGAGAGTATTGGCCTGGCCGTGGCCAGCGAGACACCGGTAACAATATTGAATGTAATGCGCGGTGGACCCTCCACCGGGATTCCCACCAAGTCAGAACAATCTGATTTGAACATAGCCCTCAACGGCCTGCACGGCGACGCTCCCCATCTGGTGCTGGCACCCCTGGACATTGCCGACTGTGTTTTTACCACGGGCTGGGCGGTGAACCTGGCGCAACAGCTACAAACCGCGGCCATTGTATTGTCGGATCAGTTTATCGGCCAATCCACTGCCGTGGTCTCTGAGCCAAGGCGATGTGAAAATACTGTTCCTGCTGTTTTACCAACCCACGAGGACAATGAATACCTGCGCTATAAACTCACTTCCTCGGGCATTTCTACCGTGGCTTCACCGGGTGACGTTGACAGGCGCTTTACCGCCGATGGCCTGGAACACAATGAAAAGGGCACACCTTCGGCGGAGAATTCCGATCACCAGCGCCAACTGGACAAGCGGGCGAACAAATTAAACGAGTTTGATTTTGGGGAAGATTGGGCCGAAGTGGCGGGCACCGGATCTGTAGCTTTGCTGTGTTTTGGTTCCAGCTCGGCCCCGGCCCGCGAAGCCGCAGGCCTCCTGGCCGAGCAGGGTGTGGATACCCGGGTCATCAGCTTACGCTTACTGGCCCCGCTGCAAGACTCGGCGCTGTTAAATGCTCTTACCGGCTGCACCCAGGTGTTTGTGGTGGAACAGAATCACAGCGGGCAGCTCTTTCATTACCTGAAGGGGCACGTAGATTTTCAGCAGGAAGTCCATAGTTACGCAATCCCCGGGCCGGTGCCGCTGAGACCCGGGAGCATTGCAAAGCGGGTATTGGAGATGAGGCGATGACTGACACGATTAAACTCAAGGCCCGGGATTACAAGTCATCAGTTAAACCCATCTGGTGTCCTGGCTGTGGTCACTTTTCGGTGTTTAACGCCATCACCAAGGCCATGGCAGCCCTGGCCATCAACAAGGATGATACGGTCATGGTCTCGGGTATTGGTTGCTCCTCGCGCCTGCCCGCTTATGTAGACAGCTACGGTTTCCACGGAGTACACGGCCGGGGTTTGGCCATCGCCCAGGGCCTGAAGGTGGCGCGCCCGGATCTGACAGTATTGGCGATGGGGGGTGATGGTGATGGCTTTTCCATCGGTGGCAACCACTTTATCCACGCCTGTCGGCGCAACGTGAACATAACCTACATCGCCATGGACAATGAAGTTTATGGTATGACCAAAGGCCAGGCCTCGCCGACCACGCCGATCGATTGGGACCACAGCAAGTTGACGCCACACGGCCCCGGTGTGCGCGCTTTCAAACCGGCGGCACTGGCACTGGCCGCCGGAGCACCCTGGATAGCCCGTGGCTACTCGGGTAACCCCAACCAGATGGCGAAATTAATTTCCGAGGCGATTAGCTTCCCCGGCTTCAGTTTTCTCCATGTTTTATCACAGTGCATTACCTTCTGCCCAGAGCAGACAGACTGGAAAGCTATCGCTCACGAACGTGATAAACCAGCTCTGACTAATGCGGACGATGCTGCCAGACTGTTCCTGCATGAGGACGGCTTCCAGACCGGTTTGCTGTTCAGTGAGGAACGTGCAAGCTGGCCACCTGACCCCGTGGAAGCGGTCAGTGGCGATGTGGTGGAACGATTGGCCACTGACTTCAGGGTATGACTATGGCTAAGAAGGAACTTGCAGAATTTCTTGCCCACTCCCTGGAACTGGAATCGGAAGCCCGGGACCGTTATGAGGAGTTGGCGGATGCTATGACGATCCACCATAACGGCAAAGTAGCGCAATTTTTCCTGCACATGGCACTGGAGGCCCGCCACCATCTTGGGGAAGTGGCCGACCTGGCCAAAGGCATCACACTGCCCGATTTCAAGGCCTGGGAGTTTAACTGGCCCGAGGCTGAATCCCCCGAGACCACCAGCTATGAGGCCATGCATTACCGCATGAGCCTGCACGAGGCGATAACACTGGCCCTTGAAAATGAGTATGCGGCAGAGCGTTATTATCGCCAGGTAGCCAACACCAGTGGCGATGCGGACACGGCGAAGATAGCTGGCCAGTTTGCCGATGAAGAACGTTCACATGCCGCGAATTTGGCGACTATGCTGCAGGACCTGCCGGAAAACGATCTCCACCTACGGGAGGAGGATGACGAGCCCCATATGCCCGAGTAAATACTGCGCTCAGGCATAGTGCGGATAAACCGGCTGGAACATGCTGGCCGTTATCGCTGCGAGAATATCCTCGGGCTCTTCAGTGGTGGCAAGACCGGATTGCCACGCGATGCTTGCGACCTCGCAGGCGATATCGGCAGAGACTTCGCGAATTTTTTCGAGGCTTGGGTACAAACGCCCGATAGCCAGGTCTTCTTCTGATACTTCTGCAGCCAATCGCCGGGCGGCCGCCAGAAACATCTCATCTGTAACCCGGCTGCTGCGACTGGCCAGTACCCCCAGGCCAACCCCGGGGAAAATATAGGCGTTGTTCCCCTGCCCTGGCACCAAGCGCTGATTGCCGTAATCGACCGCGGCGAAAGGGCTGCCACTGGCAAAAATGCCTCTGCCCTCGGTCCAATTATAAGCTTGTTCCGCAGTGCATTCAGATTTTGCTGTCGGGTTTGATAAGGCAAATATGACCGGACGATCATTGCATTGCGCCATGCTGTGCAGCACAGACTCTGTGAAGGCGCCGCCCTGGCCACTGCAACCGATTAATACCGTGGGCTGCAAGTCATCGACAGCCTCCTGCAAGGTGGCCACTTCAGTGTGGTCATGGGCGAAGGGTTTTTTTTGCAGTGGCAGGTTTTCGCGCCCGCTGACCAGCAAGCCCTGGGTATCAACATACCAGCAACATTGTCGGGCCCGCGATTCTTCCACGCCCTGTTCCAGCAAAGCGGCTACCACGGCGTTGCCGATACCTATACCCGCCTGCCCGGCACCGTGAAACAAAAATCGTTGGTCTTCCAGATTACCCCCGGTGATTCTCAGTGCAGACAACAGCCCGGCAAGGCCCACCGCTCCCGTGCCCTGGATATCATCGTCAAACAGGCAGCTCCGCTCGCGGTAACTCGCCAGTAAACGAAAAGCGTTGCAATTGCCAAAATCCTCCAGCTGGATTAGAACGCCGGGGAACCGCTGTTGCGCCGCCACGATAAACTCCTCGATGAGTGCATCGTAGTCATCACCTCGTACCCGCCTCTGTTCCAGGCCATTGTAGAGTTCATCGTTCAGCAGCACCTCGTTGTTAGTACCCACATCTATGGTCACAGGCAGACAATGCTGGGGCGCGATACCTGCGCAGGCGGTATACAGGGACAACTTGCCCACGGGGATACCCATACCGTTGGCGCCCAGGTCGCCCAGCCCGAGAATGCGTTCACCGTCGGTTACCACAATCACCTGCACATTTTCGTGTGGCCAGTTACCGAGAATCTCAGCAACCTGCCCGCGATCATGCATTGAAATATAGAGTCCCCGGGGACGCCGATATATATGGCCAAATTCTTCGCAGGCCTTGCCTACCGTAGGTGTATAAATAAGAGGCATCATCTCCACGATATTATTCATTACCACCCGGTAAAAAAGCGTCTCGTTGCGATCCTGCAAGGCAATCAGAAAGAGGTAGCGTTCAAGATCACTGACCTTGGCGCGAATATTGCCAAGCACGCGCTGTTCCTGTTCCGCTATTGAATGAATTCGCGGAGGTAACAGGCCTCGCATGCCCAGCGCCTGCCGTTCCGCCTCAGTAAATGCGGTGCCCTTGTTGCGGACCGGGTCGTGCAGTATTTTGACACCCCTGATCATGGCCTTATCACTATTGTCACTCATAGCTACAGCCTCCTTTCTAATAATCATAATAGCTCTCTTTCAAGGCAATCAGCACGGAGAATACGACAATCATGGTTTGCTCTAGTGTGTATGCAAACCAGGTTCAAGATTTCTTGCGCTGTGAGATGCCGTAGGCTTTTTTCAGTTGCCGGTAGCTTTTTTCCAGGGCCTGAGTATAAGCATCCGGGTCTTCAAGGCTGCTACTGCAACTCTGGAAGCAAATGCTGATATGGGAATGGATGCTGGAGATGGCATGGAACAGGGATACTGTGGGTGCCAGTGGCCCAAGGCCAAGATAATCAACCAGTTTAGCGCCGGCCAGGTAACACGGCGCCATGATGCCAGGAACATTACTGATGATGGTGTTGTTGAGCCTGGGGAGTTTGTCGACAAGACCAGATGCCATCATTTTTTCACCGGCCCAAATGATAATACCGGGCTGTAAATTATCGGCCACAGAAAGCAGTGACCCCGGGCCGGTGCGCTGGTTGTTTTGCCGGCTCTGCGTGGATGCTTTACTGATGGCCTGTAATCGTTTCTTCGGGTCTGCTATCTCGGTAAACAGACTCAAATTGGCCAGGCTAACATGATTGCCTATCGTTTTTTTATCCTTTTCCGAGCGGATATTAATGGGCATACCCGTGACCAGGCTTTGGTCGGGTAATTGCTGGCGTGATTCTAAATAAGACCTTAGGCCACCGGCGATAATACACATCGCAATATCATTAATGGTGCAATCGCTGATTTCCTCCAATTGGCGGATATCATTCATTGGCAGGCGGATGTGACCCAGGTTCCTATCGGCCGATGGCAACTGATTGAAAGGTGTGTCGGGAATCGTCGAGGAAGGGGCGTTAGGTTTGTTACTGGAGAAAAGCATTTTCTGGGCGATGCTGCCGATATTCAGCAAAAGTTTGGCTGGAGAAGAAACCAGGTGCCAGTAGGCCCGAGAGTATTTGTCGATTGCCGATGGTGAAGAAAAGTCCGGGAGTTCATCGTCCATGCCCTCGGCTATTAATGCTGCTGTTGGCTCGGGTGACAAGGTGTGAAGTTCTGAAAATATCTTCACGGCAGTTTTACCGTCAGCCAGTGCATGATGTATTTTCATGACCATGCCCACGCAACCGCTGGGCAGGTCGCCAAGATTATCGAGGCCCTCAATAAATAGCGACTGCCATAGTGGGCGATCCGGGTGCAGCGGTTGTGCATGAAAACGGGCTATCAATTCATTCAGCTCTGCCCAGTTGGCAGGCTGTGGCAGCGCGAAACGCTGGATATGATAATCCAGATTGAAATTCTGGTCTTCAACCCAGTAAGGTTTGTCGAGGGTGAAAGCGACTTTTTCGGCCCGGCATTTAAGCATGGGCAGTGAGCTGTTGATCACTCCGTGCAGTAAGCTTGTCAGCTGCGGGTATTTTATAGTGCCACTCTCACTTGTGGAGGGGTCATAGATAAATAAGGCGCTCATATGCAAGGGCACATTGCTTATCTCTCCCAGCACCATCATGCTGTCGAGGCCGCTTAATTGTTCCATCGATAAAGCTCTCCCGGTGATTAAATAAAGTCGCAAAACATCGATACATTGTTAGGTATCTATTCCAGGTAGCGGTCCTTCAAATCGGCCATCTTACTGTCATCGAGGCGCAGGGCTGATTCATAAAAGTGTTGCTTGGATTGGTAGCGCTGCCTGATTTCTTGAAAACAGGCGCGAATATACTCGGGCCGAACTTCCAACATGGGTCGCAGCACTTCTTCAGAAGCCGCCGCGCCGCTGTGGTCGGTCAACTCCCGCGACAGGCGCTGGATCTCTTTGTCGATGGGCAAGTATCGATTGGTCAGCAGGTAGTCTTCGACGATGGCGTCTTCATCCACGCCGAGTACGTCCAGGATCAGGGCCGCACCGAATCCGGTGCGGTCCTTACCTGAGGCGCAGTGAATCAGCATCTGCTGGTCGCCCGTCAACAATAACTGGAACATCTCCGCGTACTGGGGCATCTGGTTGATGACGAAATCGCGATTGGTTTCCTCCATGAATTTCGCCGCGTCATCCACCGCGATGATGCCATTGTGCAGACTGTCGAGAAAACTCTGTGAACTACCGGGCATCACCGGCAAACTGGCCAGCGTATGAGTGTGCCCATCTCCCAGGACAGTGGGTTCCAGCTCCTGTTCCAGCATCTGCCTGAAATCGCAGATGAGCGTCAGGCCCAGGCGGCGCACGTAGCCCATATCCTTAGCCGACAGAGAAGACAGCTTGCTGGACCGGTAGAGCTTACCCCAACGCAGTTTGCGCCCCTCATGGCCCTCATATCCGCCCAGGTCGCGGAAGTTCGGGGTGCCTTCCAGGACGAGCTGGCGTTCGGCCAGGATCACACCCTCACCCCGCTCCGACTCCAGGTAAAAATAGTGCCTGACCCCCTTCTCAGGATTGGGCACCAGCGCTTCGCGGGCGCTCGTGCTAAGCAACGGTTTACCCGGGTCATCCGCCGCATAAAAGTGATCCGGATCTTCCGACATATAAAGGGTGACCCGGTCGCCATCGTGAGGCAGGCGCCAGCTGACCAGGTAGTCCAGATCAACCGTGCGTTCCACATGGCAGGCGCTTAAATCGAACATCGCTTACCTCAGCAGGCCTGTAATAAATATTCGCGGACTCTGGAGACCAATCTTGTTGAAAATTTCTCCAGTCGCAAGAGGGTCGCCAGGGCCAGGTCTACCTGTGCCGCGCCCACGGCGCGCTGTTCCGGGTCTGCCAGGTCGATGGTACGGCCGACATTGAACATCAGCCAGTCGAGCCAGTTACCCGAAATACGATCAAATGCCGCCGGCAGTAAATCAGGATTGATCACGCCCCCCGCCTCCTGGTAGGCCGCAATAAATTTTTCAAACAGCGCAAATTCGAAGGCCGATGTGATGCCACTCCATTCCAGCGCCACCAACACTGTTTCGTGGGTGGCATTCAGCCTGCGCGCTGATTCCCAGTCGATGAGAATAGGCTCACCGGTTGCGCTCCACAACACGTTTTTCTGGTCCAGGTCGCCATGGCAGATTACCCTGTGCCGCGCAAGAATATGCCTGGCCTCCTCCTGGCGAGAGGCAATGGCGAGCAAACCAGGCAGGTGTTCTTCCAGGTGCTGGTAGTCCCGGGCGTGACAGGCGATAGCCCGATCGACCAGCAGGAGGATCTTGTCTTCGGCATGGGATGCAAGCGGCGTGTCTTTCAAGCCGGAAACCTGGATGTCGGCCCGATGCATTTTCGCCATCAATGCAGCGATTTTCAGCGCGTGGGGCCCGGAGAGATTTTTCGAGTCGATGGCCACCGCATCTGTCCACGGATACACCAGGTACCCTGCGCCTGCAACGATCTGCAAATAATCCGCCTTTCTCCTCAGAGCATGTATCGCCGATATGTCGCGGTGCGCGAATGCTTCGGCGATCGACTCGGTCACATTATAGTGATCAACCGTGCCCGGATCGGTAGCATCAGTATCGGGCCCAAGTTGTTTGACGGCGTACAGACCTCTATCCGTTTTCAGTCGCCACATCTTGTGATGGAAGCCCCCCAGGACGCGCTCAGGCACTCCGGCAGGGATTCCCAGGCCGAGCTGTTCGCACAAAAAGCTCATGTGCTCGGGCTTTTCAGATAGAAGTGACTGATTCACTGCATTGGACTCCATTTTCTAATAATAGCCCATCCTGTCACTGCGAGAATGACTTACATCAGGGTATGGAGCTAAACCCTCAAAAACTAATGTCATATCCTTTGACCCTGTAAAGACACAGTTCCACTTTCTTGCCAGTTTGCTATATTTACAAAACTATTTGAGTGAATGGAACTCACTATGGCGCTTACCCAACTTTTACCAGATCAGCTATATCGAACGTGCAATCTCGAGGCCACTGACTTTAGTACAACTGATGACCTCGAGCCGCTGCAGCAACCGCTGGGGCAGGCTCGGGCATTGGATGCACTGGAATTTGGTGTTGATATCGCGCGGCGCGGATTCAATATTTTTGCCTTTGGCCCCGCTGGTCTTGGCAAACATCAACTCGTGCGGGAGGTACTGCAGAAGCAGAGCACCAATGGTTATGTTCAGTATGACTGGTGCTATGTCAGCAATTTTTCCGACCCCGACAAGCCCCACCTTTTGCAGTTACCCTCTGGCCTGGGCACCGAGTTGGCTGACGATATGCTGCAACTGGTTGAGGATTTACTGACCTCGCTGCCGTCAACCTTTCACAGTGAAGATTATCGCAATCGGCGCAAGGATATCGAAACCCAGATGACTGAGCGTTACGAGGCCGCATTCAGCAAGCTGGGGGCCCGGGCCAAGGAGCGCCATGTTGCCTTGATCCGTTCACCTGAGGGTTACACGCTTGCACCCACGGCGGATGACAAGGTCATTACTCCGGAGCTGTTTTCCGAACTGAGTGAGGACAAGCAAAAGAAACTGCGGGAAATTATTGCCGAGCTGCAATTGGAATTGCAGGAAGTGGTTAGCCAACTGCCGATGATCAAGCGCGAGGCCAGTCACCGCATTAAATCCCTGAACCAGGAGGTCACCCAGCTGACCGTTGAACAGTTTGTGGCCTGGCTGGAAAACAAGTATCAGGAACATCCGCAAATCCTCGACTATATTCGCGATGTAAAGAACTTCGCCATAGAAAATGCCGAAGACTTCCTGCCCCAGGAAGAGGGAGCCGAAATTGAACACGTCAAGCGACAGGCCAAAACCTATTCTGCGTATGGAGTGAATGTACTGGTAGACAGTTCCCAGGCGAGCGGGCAACCGGTGATATTTGAGGAGAATCCAACTTACCAGAACCTGATTGGCAGAGTCGAGTATATCTCTCAAATGGGTACGCTACTGACTGACTTTACCTTGATAAAACCGGGGGCATTGCACCGTGCAAATGGTGGCTACCTGATTATTGAGGCACGCAAGCTTCTCAATCATATGTACGCCTGGGAGGGACTCAAACAAGCCCTTCGCTCGGGTCAGATCAAGATCACTTCGCTGCAGGAAATGCTGAGCCTGAACAGCACGATTTCTCTGGAGCCCGAGAGCGCCCCCCTCGACGTAAAAGTAATCTTGCTCGGCGAGCCCTTTATCTACTACATGATGAATCACTATGATCCGGAGTTCCGCCAGCTCTTTCATGTGGCGGCAGATTTTTCCGCTGATATGCCCTGGGATGACGACAACCTGATGCTGTTCGCGCGGATGATTGCAACGTGTCAGCAAAACGAGCAGCTACAGCCGATTATGCGCAGTGCTGTGCAACTGATCATTGAGCAAACAGCGCGCTGGGCTGGTGACAGCGAGAAGCTGTCTCTCAATCAGGATAGCCTGGGGCTACTGTTGCAGGAATCTGACTACTGGTCGAGGCGCAATGACCGGGAAATGATTACCCGGGAAGATGTCGTCGATGCCATCGTCAAACACCGGGAACGGCGCGGAAGTTTGCAGGAACTATTGAATGAACAGATATTGCGCAATTTTCGTCTGATTGATACCAGTGGAAGTAAAACATCTCAGGTCAATGGGCTGTCGGTGTTATCCCAGGGAGATTACATGGTCGGTTCTCCCGCGAGGATTACCGCCACCGCTCGCCTGGGCAGGGGCAAAGTGATCGATATTGAAAGAGAGAGCAAACTGGGTGGAGAAATACACAGCAAGGGTGTCTTGATTCTCTCGGCTTATCTTGCCGACAAATATGCCGCTGAACGCCCCCTGTCGCTGACCGCTAGCCTGGTATTCGAGCAGTCCTATGGCGGTGTCGATGGTGACAGTGCCAGTTGTGCCGAATTGTGTGTATTACTATCCGCCATCGCCAAGATCCCCCTGGCGCAGAACCTCGCGGTTACCGGATCAATGAATCAATTTGGTGAAGTTCAGGCCATAGGCGGCGTTAATGAGAAGATAGAGGGCTTCTTTGACATCTGCGCTGCCCGTGGCTTGAGCGGTGATCAGGGTGTGATCATTCCCGCCGCCAACCAACCCCAATTGATGTTGAAACCGGACGTTCTCGCCGCAGTGAAAGCGGATCAATTTCATATTTACACGGCTACCCACGTGGAAGACGTCATGGAGAAACTCAGTGGATTATCCGCTGGGCAAGAACGCGATGCCTATGAAGAGGGTACATTCAATCGACGGGTAATGGACCGTATTGGTGAGCTCCACGCCCTGCAAAGCTCTTTAGCCGACCGCAACGACGAGCAAGGGGAGTAAATCATGCGAGTAGGTGTCGTCAGGGAAACCAAGGACAAGGAGAATCGGGTCGCGCTTACACCCGCCGGTTGCCGGCAGCTGGTGGCTGCCGGTCATGAAGTTGTCATAGAGAATGATGCCGGTTCCCGCTGCGGATTCGACAACGACCTGTATCGGGCCGCCGGTGGAATAATCGCCTCGGTGGAAGATGCCTGGAACACAGACCTGACCCTCAAAATCAAGGAGCCACTGGCCGCGGAGTTGCAGTATTTACGGGATAATATCCTGTTCACCTACCTGCACCTGGCAGGCGTTGACGCGGCGCTGACCACGGCCCTGTTGAAGAACAACACCACGGCAGTGGCCTATGAAACCGTGCAGGATAAATTCGGGGGATTGCCACTGCTGGCGCCGATGAGTGCAATTGCAGGCAATATGGCGGCATCGGTGGGTGGCTATTATCTGGCACAGTTTAACGGTGGCAAGGGAGTGCAGCTCGGCAAGGTCCTGGGCCGGCGCAGTGGCAAGGTTATGGTCATTGGAGCTGGAACTGTCGGCCTGCACGCAGCGCAGACCGCCGCAGGCATGGGTGCCGAGGTGCTGGTATTCGGCAAGGGTGACAGGGATCGGAATCGAATGCTTGCGACCGTGGGTGACGGTGCGACCTTCATGGAATCCAGCGCTGAGCGGATAGCCGAGCATATCGAGCACATTGATCTGCTTATTGGCGCCGTGTTGCGTGTCGGCGAAAAAGCGCCTCACCTGGTGACCGAGACCATGATCAAGGCAATGCAGGCCGGTTCGGT
>JBALVT010000269.1:0-4132 GCA_036961345.1 Halioglobus sp. | reverse complement strand
CAGCATCTCCCGGCAACAGGTAAAATTAATCGTCACTTTACCGGCACCGCTCAATACAGCGTGAAAAAGCCCCATCATGTGTAACAGTGGCCCCATCCCCATCATCAGGTGTACCCGCGCGCCAGCCAGGTACAGCGGCATTTGCGGCCCCGGAACATTGGAAATAATGGTGTGTGAGGGAACAGGAACCTGCGCGCCAGCTCCTGCAAACGTGACCGCCTGCATGCCCCAGCCCAATAGCAGGGGTATCATCACCTCACTCACATCCATTAATACACTGGTGCCCAGTTCGCTGGCATAGGCCTTGGCCTCTTCCGAGCTGCGGTGCACAGCCAACAATCGTTCGACAGGATCTTCGATATCAGTGGCCATGCTTATGGTTATATTGCTGACTTGATTTCCCGTAGATTCACTGTTTCTTTCGTTGCGCAAACTGACGGGAGCGCCACAGGATAAACTGGTATCGGGAAGTTCGTCCTTGCTCGCCAGATAGCGCCGCATAGCACCGCCCACAATCGAGACAACAACATCGTTAACCGTGACCTGGCCCACCTCTCGCCGGATGGCCTTGATGGTATCCAGATCAATAATAATCGCATCGGTTACCCTTGCCGCAGTGACACGATCGTTAAATCGCGTTCTCACCATCGGCGTTTTATCCGTGGCCTCGACATTTTCCTTACTTTTATTGGCGCGTATAACAGCTGGGACCAGCTGCCTGGCTTTTTGGAAAAAAGTGACAGGCCGCTTCAAATTATGCGCGTAGGCCCGCGACCATATGTGCCAGGATGAAGGGTTTGGCTCGCTCTCCCAGGTATCCACGACTTCGGCATCTTCGAGCTGATCACTCAGACTGTGAATGGCTGTGACAATCTCTGCGCCTGACACGCCATCTATGGCGGCATGATGCACCTTCAACATAATGGCAAAGCTCTTATCGGGAAGCCCCTCTACCCCGTTCAGTCCCTCAATAACATAGGCCTCCCACAGGGGTCTTGTCATATCCAGGCCACGGGACTGGAGGCGCGCCAGTAAGATACAGAACTGGCGCCAATCCCCGGGTTTTGGCAGCGCTATATGCCGGACATGAAATTCCAGGTCAAAGTGGGGATCTTCCACCCAATAAGGCGCGTCCAGACCACCCGCCCCACCTGCCAGCTTGCGACGAAAGAGAGTCGACTTATGTAAACTATTTCGAAACACATCCAGAATTTCTTTGTACCTTACTGGACCACGCTTCACATTAGACTGATCGTATACAATCACCGGGCTGATATGCATTGGTGTCCGTGGGCTTTCCTGCTGAAGAAAAGTACAGTCCATTTCTGATAACTGTTGCATAAAATTTTCCATTTCAATTTCGATGAAAGTAAAACATCGTTCCCGCCTACAATTGTAGCAAAAGCTCAAGAAAGGCCAGCAAAAGCCTTGCTGGTTCAAGTAAATCGTATACCCACCGGGAAAGATGAGTCAGCTACTGCTATTCTTTTACTCTCCCTTGCGCGGATACTTTATAGAATGTTCAGAATACTTAAGGTATGTGGATCATACTCTGCGCTCGCCATTGCGCTGACCGCAGTATTGTCCGGTTGCCGTGGACAAGACCAAGAAGTGCCAAAAATAGAAGGCCCCGGACGCGCCCCGTCATCAATACAGGCCTCGGACGACAAACTTGCCGGCGCGGCACGCACGATCGCTGACAAAGCAGGACAAACAGCACCGCAGCGGCAAATTCTGTTTGGCGATTTGCATGTGCACACTACCTATTCCATCGACGCGTTTTCAGTAGAGCTTCCCATCATGGGTGGCCAGGGTATTCACACACCTCCCGATGCCTGTGATTTCGCACGCTACTGCTCGGGCCTGGACTTTTTTAGTTTCAATGACCACGCCGAATTTATGACACCCGAGCACTGGCAGGTAACGAAAGACACTGTGCGACAATGCAATGCACTGGCGGATGATCAAGACAACCCCGATTTGGTGGTTTACACCGGTTTTGAATGGACCAATGTTGGATTAAGCGCTAACAAACATTGGGGGCACAGAAATGTCATTTTCCCCAATACCTCTGACGCGGAACTGCCGGTACGCCCGATCAGCTCCCGCTATCGCGGCAGCACCGTGGGCAACCAGGATTCGCTGCCACAATTGGTCAAACTGAAGTACCTGGACCCACTAAACTGGGCCCGCTATGCCGATTTGGGCTGGCTGCTCGATCGAACCGATGAAATGCTCGACTGCCCGAGGGATGTCCCGGCCGCGGAACTTCCTCCCAACTGCAATGAAGTTGCCGACGACCCCAGTGAATTGTTCGCCAAGCTCAATAGCAGCGGTTTGGACCATCTGGTGATTCCCCACGGCAATGCCTGGGGAATGTATACCCCAATTGGCGCCTCCTGGGACAAAGCGCTAACCCGCAAGCAGCACAACGCAGACAGCGAACGACTGCTGGAAGTCATGTCTGGCCACGGCAACTCCGAAGAGTACAGGCCCTGGCGCCACATCAGCTATGACGAAAATGGCACATCCTACTGCCCGGAACCCACTGAAGATTTTACTGCTTGCTGCTGGCAAGCGGGTGAAATCATGCGCCGGCGTTGCGGCGATTTACCAGAGAGTGAATGCCAAACCCGGATCGAGTTGGCCAAACAATATTCACTGGAATCTGGTGCCTACGCAAACGGCGTTTTCCCGGATGCCAAACCCGGTGATTGGCTAAACTGTGGGCAGTGCACCGATTGCTTTAAACCGGCCTTTGGCCTACGTCCAAAAGAATCCAGCCAATATGCCATGGCAATTTCCAACTTCGATCAGCCACAAAATGACGGCAAACCCCTTCGATTCAAGTACGGCTTTATAGCATCAACCGATGATCACACGGCAAGACCCGGAACCGGTTACAAACAGTATGAACGCCGCAAAATGACCTTTGCCTCGGGCGCGCGATCGAGTTTTTACAATAAGCTGATGACCAAGTCTATGGATGACCCGCAGATGCCACAGCAAGTAAACCTGGCAGATGGCACTCCAGATTCGGAAAGGGCCGGAAGTTTTTCATTCCCCGGAGGAATCGTTGCCGTGCACAGCGACAGTCGCAGAAGAGAAGATATCTGGTCGGCTCTGAAAAACCGCCGGGTTTATGGCACCAGCGGACCCCGTATGCTGCTCTGGTTTGACTTACTCAATGCTCCGCAAGGGAACGCGTCGATGGGTGCGGAAGTTAGCATGGACAGCACCCCACAATTTCAAGTTCGGGCACTTGGTGACTTTGTACAACAACCGGGCTGTCCCGCAAGCAGCTATAGCGCTTTAAGCCCAGCCCGACACGAATCGCTGTGTGCGGGTGAGTGTTACAACCCAGGGGACGAACGCCATGCCCTAACAGCCATAGAGGTGATAAAGATCACTCCCCAGATGGTGCGCGGCGAGAAAGTAGATGCACTGATCGAAGACCCCTGGGGTCGTTTTGAATGTCCGGTCGACCCCGAAGGCTGTGTGGCGGAATTCTCTGATCCGAACTTTAATCGAGACAGTCTGTATTATGTGAGAGCACTGCAGGAATCTACCCAGGCGATCAACGGGGCTTATTTGCGCGAGCAACGCAACGCAAGCGGCAAGGTCATCAGTGTCAATCCCTGTTACGGCTCTTACCTTACCGAGTTTGATGATAACTGTGAGGCCGCCACCAACGAGCGCGCCTGGTCATCACCCATTTTTGTAAACTATCTGGCGCCAGACGCCACTATCGAGGAAACGAAAACGCCATGACTGAAGCTGAACAACGAATTGTAGATGGCAGCGCCTGGAATGATTTCTGCGATGCACTCAAAGAGGCAGGGTCAATCGTTCAAAGTGAACAGGCACCAAAAGATGCCTTCAACCAGGCCGAGGGCTACCGCTATCTCACTCGATTGTTACGCGGTGGCCTGGAGAGTTTTCTGGAGCATCGCGATCCCGCATTCCCACAACTGCGCTGCGGCGCCCACGAAACCATAAAACTGGGAGCGGATAATCCCGATAACCGCTATGAAAGTGCGCCGCTGAATCCGGCCTACGACTACCGCATTACAGGCACACGGGGGAGTGTAGACTATCTGGGACTCAGTACGATCATCAACAAATACGCCTC
>JBALVT010000268.1:0-4167 GCA_036961345.1 Halioglobus sp. | reverse complement strand
CTAAAACAACGACGTTTGAGTGCAGCGCCTGCCGCAAAGCCAGCGCCATCTCTTCTTTACTAGTCATTCTTAATCGGATAAATTTCCGGGTCGAGTTTTGGGAACAGATACATTGCCGATTTAGGTTTGACGCAGCTGACACCGGGAATAGCGGTAATTAGATCGTAGGCCAGGTCTCGCTGCTCTATTAGTCTGCCACCTGGCAGAATCAAATCGTTGATGCTCTGATATCCGCCCAGTGCCGTTTGTATGGCCAGCATAGCGGGTACATTGGCACACAAGCGCATAGAGGCGAGCATTTCCAAACCTTCAATATAGTTTTGTGCCTGAGCTGTGGCGCCAGTCAGCACCATCCAACCGGCGCGAAAGCCCGCCAGTCGATAGGTCTTGGACAGTCCGTTGAATGTTACGCACAGTACTTTTTCGGTGAGTTTGGCCAGCGGGATATGTATCGCATCGTCGTAGAGAATACGGTCGTAAATTTCGTCGGCGAAGACAACCAGGTTGTGTTCCTCAGCCAGAGCAACCATGTGTGTAAGAGTGTCTTCAGCGTAGACCGCGCCAGTAGGGTTATTGGGGTTGATAATGACGATACCGCGAGTATTGGCACTGATTTTATTTTCAATGTCCTTAAGGTCTGGCTGCCAATCGTTTTCCTCCTCACAGCGGTAATGTACAGGTGTGCCACCGGCCAGTGATACAGCAGCAGTCCATAATGGATAGTCGGGGGAGGGGATCAGTATTTCGTCTCCAGGATTTACCAGCGCCTGCATCGCCATAACAATGAGTTCGCTAACACCATTGCCCAGAATGATGTCATCAATTTCTACCCCGTGTAGACCTTCAATCTGGCAGCGTTGCATGATGGCTTTGCGCGCGGAAAACAGCCCCTTGGAATCACAATAGCCCTGTGCACCGCGAAGGTTGTGTATCACATCATGAATGATCTCATCCGGTGCGTCGAAGCCAAAGGGGGCGGGGTTGCCTATATTCAACTTAATGATTTTGTGGCCTTCATCCTCCAGCCAATTGGCGTAGTCCAGCACTGGGCCACGAATATCGTAGCAAACATCGTTTAACTTATCGGATTTGCGCAGTTCGTTCATGATTATCTTCGTTTCAGGCGGTAATGAAAAATACAGGCGCCATTGTAGCCAAATACAGCGATATGACTACGATTTTGAAGAATGTAAGTGAAATATTCTAGGGTTTAGCCGTTTTCGCTGATAAGCAATTCCAGCATTTCAATCACCACTCTAATGCTGGTTTTTTTGCTGAGCCCCTGGTGTTCCCTCAGGCGGTGCCAGTTTTCGAAGGAGGCGGCTGCGTCTACCGCTTCACGGCGAACCGTTGACAAAGACGCCAGTTCAGGCAGCCAGTTGTCCAGGTCTTTGCGCAGGCCACGTTGTGCTCGCGCGTAATTTTTCCGCAAGGTACTTGAGTGCCAGCGTCTTGCCTGAGTTGACAGCATAATATGTTTTAGCGTTTCAAAGGCGTTGGCGTGACGTTCGGTGGCGTGCAGGATGCGCTGTGAAAGTGTGCCTTCGCGGTCTCCACCGACAAACAAATCCTGGGTTTTGGGCCAGGTAAGCTCATTGGCGGAATCGAACATACTCTCCATATCTTCGAAGTGTCTGAACACAGAGCGGATGCCTACACCGGCGCTGTCCGCAATTTGCTGGGCCGTTGGCACCAGATTGCCGTCTTCGACCAGATCCAGCATGGCTTTGATGATGGCTTCGCGGCTGCGTTCACTGCGCTGTACCCTGCCGTCGACTTTGGCAGGCGTGGTTTCTTGTTTTTCTGAGCTCATATCCCGTTTTTCATGTCCAAAGTAGCATCACATCAACGCCTTATTCTGACATAGTTTAAAGAGGTAAAAAATGGCAGAGTTTGTGTTGGTCGTGTCACTGGTATGACGCTTTATCCTGAGGCTGAAAAACATCAGGCTTCCGGCGTGTATTGCTCGCCAGCCACGACTTTAATCTCGCCAGGTGTGATACGGCTACCATGTACTATTTCGGTGTTTTGGAATAAACCTCGTCCAGTAGACGCGGACGTATGATTTGGGTCCACAGCCGATAGCCGTTCTTATTCAGGTGCAAGCCATCAATCACGTAGTAGTCTTTGTTGGGGGCGTCGTTTTTCATCAGGGCATCACCGGTGTCTATGAAGTGTAAATTTGGCACGGTGTCGCTATAGGATTCGATCATTTTGTTGGCCTCATTCGCGATCGGCCAAACGTCCCAGCGCATTAGCGAAGGTGTAATTGCAATATAATAGATGGGTAGCGCGCCATGGGAGGTGGTAATTCGCAGGACCAGTTCCTGATAACTGGCAAGTACTACCGCGGGCTTTTTGGTGGCCCCGGGGTGAATATCATTGGTGCCAACAAAAATCACAATGGCGGAGGGTTGTTCGATATCGACCAATCGGCTAGCGTAGAAGACGGTATCAGCGATTTTTGCGCCGCCAAAACCGCGGTTGACGACCGTCATCGGCTGCATGTCTTGCGCGAGTGTCCCCCACAATCGGATGCTTGAGCTGCCCATGAAGAGAATCGCCCCGGGACCATCGGCATGTCGCTCTTCCAGTGCTTGTATGTCCTCTTCCCAGACCTGCGGGTCTTCGCTGGCCGACTTGCTCAGCTCGGCATAGATTTTTACTGCGGGCCAGACGCCCAGCACGACCATAATGGCCAGGGCGATTCCCAGGTATTTGATGAGTTTTTTCACAGTTTTTCTCATGAGCGCTATCAGGTTGTTGGATGATACATCAGCAATGGGCAGCCTGGGTAAATACTGTGGTTATGCGGCCCAGCGCGCCTCATTCGTGTTATTTGGCACGCGCTTGTGTAGAATGCGTGCGTTGAAAAAATAATTCATGTCATTCAGGAGTACTCATGGTGAAGCCAATGTTCATTTCCGCAAAGAAAGGTGCTTATGCACACAAGGTACTATTTGTTGCGGTAGCCGGGTCGGTGTTGTCCTTAACGTCACTCCCAGCGCTGGCTGTCCTGGAAGAAGTGATTGTCACCGCCCAGAAAAGAGAAGAAAACATGCAGACGGTTGCAGTGGCTGTATCGGCATTCAGCGCCGATACCCTGCGCAATACTGGAATGTTGAACGTAGATGACCTCACACGTCTAACACCAGGGTTCACGATTACCAATTACAACCCGGTTACGCCTCAGCCCTATATTCGCGGTATTGGCTCAAATCCCAGTGATGCGGGTAGTGATTCTTCGGTCGGTGTGTTTATCGATGAAGTGTATGCAGGAAGAGCCGGCGGTTACAGCGCCGATATGCTGGATATCGAGCGGGTAGAAGTCTTGCGCGGTCCGCAGGGCACACTCTATGGCAGAAATGTACCCGGCGGCGCGATCAATATTATTTCCAAACGCCCAACGGAAGAACTTGAGGGTTTCCTGGAAGTCACCGGAGGCGAATACGATTTGTTGGGCGCGAAGGCTGCGATCAGTGGGCCGCTGTCAGACACCGTGCTGGGCAGGTTGGCCATCTCTACGCGTCAGCGAGATGGTCACACCGAAAACATCATCACAGGCAATGATCTGCGCGATGAGGACAACACCACTTTTCGTGGCAGATTAGATTTCCTTCCCAGCGACACCGTATCGGTACAGCTTATCGCGGAATACTCAGAGGACGATTTGCTGGGGCCAGGTGCACGGAACCACGAGGGGCAAAATGCTAACCTGTTTTTGATAAGTCAGGGGCTTGGCTTTCTTACACCACTTGATCCTCCCACAAGCTCCGACCCCTATAAAGTTGAACTGGTGAATGACGGATTCGCCAAACGAGAGATGGGTGGACTTTCTCTCAAAGTTGATTGGGACTTCGATTCATTCACGCTGACATCAGTTACCGGTTACAGGGAAAATGACTATGAATTTTCGGATGATATTCTCGGAATCTCCGTTCCGCTTGTAATCAACAGTGCTGAAGAGTCCTCGGAGCAGTTTTCTCAAGAAATTCGTTTATCCGGTAGCACCGATAAATTGCAGTGGACGACGGGGCTGTATTACTTACGCGAAGATGTAGATCGCCTGGAATTTAACGACTTGAGCTTCCTTGATCCATTTATTGGTCTGGACCTGATAGGTCAGACTGCCGCTGTAGGTTATGACCAGAAAAATGAGACCACCAG
>JBALVT010000267.1:0-4208 GCA_036961345.1 Halioglobus sp. | reverse complement strand
CGGTTTAGTTATCTTGGATAGTTTTGCCCTACCGGTAGCGGCGATTCAAACAGCGCCGTCTATCGACATACAGTAGCGTAGTCGACTGACATGGAGATGCCACTAACACATGAGTCACGCTTGCGCTCTGGGTGATCAGATAACGTTCAATACTGCTGGATTTACGATTTCAGTACAATGATCTATACCCAACATGACTCGCGCCGCCACGGGAACTTTTTTCTGCTAGAGTAGCGAGCTATCAAAAATACCGCTTCGGAAAATTCGATGAGCAAAACAAGTCGCATCAAACCCCCAATGGGCCATGACAATGCCTGGTGGTGGAAACAGGCCAGCGAAGGCAAACTCACAATTCAACGATGCGCCCAGTGCCAGATACTTCGCCATCCTCCGCGCCCAATGTGCGGTGAGTGCCGTTCCATGAGCTGGGATTTCATTGAAGCAACAGGCCGCGGCACTGTTGCCAGCTTCACGGTCCTACACCACCCCAAGTTTCCTGGTTATGACTACCCACTAATTATCGTGCTAGTGGATTTAGCCGAGGGAACGCGCATTACGGCCGAGTTAACAGCGTGTGACCGCGCTGATGTCAAATTCGGCATGGCAGTGGAATCCTATATTCATGAAGATGATGACGGGTTCAAGATACCCATGTTTCGCCCAACATCAGCCACCACTGAGGGAGACGCGTAATGCCTATCAGTATGAAAAACGAAGCGGCGATTGCGGGAATTGGCAGTACCGCATATTCCAAAAATTCTGGCGTATCCGAATTGTCGCTGGCCTGCGAAGCAATCAGCAACGCCCTGGACGACGCCGGCCTGCCCCCTGCCGAAGTGGACGGTTTGGTTACCTACACTCTCGATTCAAATGACGAGGTAGAGGTTGCTCGTGCCGTGGGCATGGGCGATCTGACCATGTTCGCCAAAATAAACTACGGCGGCGGCGCTGCCGTGGGCCTGATACAACAAGCCGTCATGGCGGTCGCCACTGGGGCCGCCAAAAACGTCGTCGTGTGGCGGGCGATGAACGGTCGTTCAGGTCAGCGGATGGGTCAGGGCGTTTCAGGTGACATTATTAGTAGCGATCTCATCCATTGGTCCTGGTATATGGCCTACGGAATGCTGACTCCGGTGTCATGGGTAGCGATGATCGCCAACGGCTATATGCACGAATATGGCGTGACCTCAGAGCACCTTGCCGAAGTCGCCATGGCCCAGAGAAACTTCGCCCAAAACAACCCCATGGCCGCCGGTTACGGCAAACCACTTACCCTCGAGCAGTACATGAGTGCCAAAATGGTCAGTGAACCCCTGCGTCTGTACGACTGCTGCCAGGAGACCGACGGAGGATGCGCACTCCTTATTACCAGTACCGAGCGCGCCAGGGATCTAAAACAAAAACCTGCGGTCATCCGAGCCGTAACGCAGGCGTCAACCCAGGGACAGGAGCAGATGACCAGTTTCTATCGCGATGATTTAAAATCGCTGCCAGAAATGGAATTGGCCGCCAAGCGTGTGTACGAAATGTCGGGACTGGGGCCCAAAGACATAGATGCTGCCTGTCTTTACGACGCCTTTACCACAGAGGTTATTATGCAGCTGGAATCCTTCGGCTTTTGCAATCGAGGAGAGGCAAAAGATTTCGTAGCCGATGGCAACCTGCGCATTGATGGTCGCCTACCCAATAACACTCATGGCGGACTGCTATCTGAAGCGTATATTCACGGTGTGAACAATATTGCCGAGGGCGCCAGGCTCATTCGCGGTACATCCTGTAATCAGCCGACCGGCGTTGAGCACGTTCTGGTTTCCAGTGGTGTGGGCGTACCCACAGGAGCTCTGATTCTAGGAGCAGATTAATCCAGCCTACAGACCGCCCATGACGATTCGCTCATCGTCGAACAAACTGGCACCCGGTGCGAGAATCTGCATGTAGCGGTCAAAGTACAAAAATTGCTTGAGCAGCAGAGTAAATGAGCGTGGGAATCGAATGCCGTGGTTTCTGGCAATTTCCCCAAGACTGTTAATGACATCGTTGATACCATCCGGAGCCGACAAACCGTCGCCAAACACAAGGTCTTCCGGGTCTACGTCATTCATGGCGCGAAATACGCGCTCGATGTCTCTGGTTAAGGTATCGACACTGATATTTTCCCGGGTCATACCCACGGCCAACATCGATTCAGCGACCGTGCGGTAGTTTTCTTCGCTCAATCCGGTAAACAGGCCAAATACCGCCTGCCAGGAATCCGCGCCCACTCTGCCAACCATGCCAAAATCTATAAAACCGACCTTTCCATCGTCAAGTAACAACATATTGCCGCTGTGCAGGTCCGCGTGAAAAAAGTCACAAGCCATAAGACTGGAAAACCATACATTAAGCGCATCAAACAATGCCGTAGCGGGATCAAGATTGCGTTTTTTCAGAGCCTCTTTATCGGTCAGTGAACAACCGTAGAAGCGCTCCATCGTCAGCACCCGAGCGCTGGACGCCTGATGGTAGGCTTTGGGAGCCACTACGGATTGAACCTGGGTATTGCGAAGAAATTCGCTAAACCCATCAAGATGTTTAGCTTCTTTGATGAAATCACACTCGTCAATCATGGCCTGATACATTTCCGCGACAATGCCGGTCAGGGCGTCGCGGTCAGTATTGGGCAGCATGAACTCCAGAAGCTTGATCAAAACATAAACACTGTGCAGGTCGACTGTAATAATCGCCTGAACGCCAGGCTTCTGCACTTTCACAACAACGTCTTCACCGGTAATAAGTGTAGCGCCATGCACCTGTGCAATAGAGGCCGATGCCAGAGGCTCGCGATCTAGATGGCTATAAACTTCAGCGATAGGCCTGCCCAGGTCTTCTTCAATAATTTTGCGGACGGTACGAAAAGGAACCGCTGCTGTTTGATCCAACAACTGCTGAAATTCGTCTACATACTCCTTGGGGAAAATCGACGGCGAGCTGGCGATGAATTGTCCAAATTTAATATAGGTCGCACCCAGGGATTCAAACAATTCACGCAGTTCTTTTGCAGGTGGCATTTTGCGCTGCAGCCCCCAACGCATGGCTTTGGGAGAAACGCGGGCGATGGTTTGTGCAACTCGAAAGCTGCCCCGCACCCCGAGCTCTGCAAGATTGATATTGCGTGCAACCGTAGTATCGATATTGGGAATAAGCGCCATAAAACAAGCTACCGAAGTGAAATCGACGCCATCAGACCACAGCGCATTAGAATGCTCAACCTAAAAAGACCAGCGTTTCACTGAACTCAAAATAAAGCCACATAAGCAACACAAATGTCAAGGCAAACTATTTTGAATCTTACGTTACAATGAAGCTCTAAATATAATGATAGCTAGCTTGGGAACGTACTTATGACGACCCGTTTAAACCGACGCAGCAGACAAAAAATTCATCTTGACGGCCTGCATCATCCGGATTTTCAGTCCGTAGAGGCCACGCTGCGTAAACAGCTAAAAACCTACCCCGGCGGGGCCGCCATATGCGTTTATCACCACGGCGAGTGTGTGGTGGATCTATGGGGCGGCGAGCGCGATGAAGAGGGTAACCTCTGGCGATCGGACACCATGGCACCAAGCTTTTCCACTACCAAAGGAGTTTGCTCTACGCTGTTGCATATTTTCGCTGACCGAGGCTTGATTGACTACGACGCCACAGTCGCAAGCTATTGGCCAGAATTTGCCCAGGCAGGCAAACAGGACATCACCGTCCGTCAGGTATTATCTCATCAGTCTGGCCTGTACCACATCCGCCAGATGATAGACCGTGCCGATCGTATGCTCGACTGGGAGCACATGATTGAGGCTATCGAAAAAACTGAACCTGCTCACAAACCTGGTACACGTACCGGCTACCACGGCCTGACCTACGGTTTTATCATAGGGGAAATTATCCAGCGAGTAAGCGGCAAGAAGTTTTCTAATCTTGTGCAGTCTGAAATTGCCAAACCTCTTGGACTGGACGGTCTCTACATTGGCGCTCCCAAAAAGGAACTGCACCGTGCAGCCCAGCTCATATTTCCAAAATCCACCAAGAGTATGGCGCAGACTTCGCTTGGACGTTACCTAGAACTCTATGCCTCGGGAATGAGCAAATTGTTACGATCTTTCGGTGTGGATTCCGATCTCACCAGTATTTTTGATGCCCTTGCGCCACGCGGTATCAGCGATTTCGATTTTGGT
>JBALVT010000266.1:0-4231 GCA_036961345.1 Halioglobus sp. | reverse complement strand
CTGGCACGAAAAATCGCAGTCAAAAGCCCGGTCGCTATCGCTCTGTCCCGGCATATGATGTATCGAAATGCCGCGCAGGATCATCCGCTCGAAGCCCATAAAGTAGACTCCCTGGCCATTTATTACACCAGCCAAACCAGCGGCAAAGAAGGCGTTAATTCCTTCCTTGAAAAACGGCCAGCTGAGTTCACTGACAAAACGTCTTCTGACATGCCACCCTTCTTTCCCTGGTGGAAATAAGCCGGAGCGCATCCATTGCCCGATAACAAACCCGCCAGGCAACATCACTATGTACAGGCCAATGGCCTGCAGTTGGCGTACGATGAGTTTGGCGAATCTGAAGACCCAGTAATTATATTGATCATGGGCCTTGGCACACAAATGATAGGCTGGCCTGTGTCCTTCTGTGAGAACCTCGCAACCTTGGGCTTTCGTGTGATTCGTTTTGATAATCGCGATATTGGTTTATCAGAAAAACTGCACAACAGCGGCACGCCAAACCTTATTAAAGTTGCCCTGCGCACGAGGCTGGGGCTTGCAAACAAAGTCCCCTACCGACTTCATGATATGGCGGCAGACACCATAGGCGTTATGGATGCTCTGAATATTGATACCGCTCACCTTGTCGGCATTTCCATGGGAGGAATGATTGCCCAAACTGTGGCAGGACATTTCCCCAGCCGCACGCTGTCACTTACCTCTATCATGTCCAGTAGCGGTGATCGCTCTTTACCCGGAGCTTCTGTAAAAGTCACACGCCAGGTATTCAAACGCGCTGGGCAAGAAAACCAGGAAGAGCACATAGACAGGGTAATGAAAACCTGGCGCTTGATAGGCAGCCCGCGCTACCCCTTAACCGAGGAAGCGCTCCGAGATAAAATTCTGATGAGTTATCACCGCTCATACTATCCGGCGGGTGCTTCGAGGCAGGCCACTGCAATTGTCGCCAGTGGCGACCGGGTAGACCTGCTAAAAAGAATTCAGGCGCCAACTTTAGTAATACATGGCAGGGATGATCCTCTGGTACCGGTTGAATGCGGAATCGACACCGCCAAACATGTTAAAAACGCAAAGCTGGAGCTTATCGATGGCATGGGGCACAACCTGCCTGAGCCGCTGCTTCCGAAGTTTGCAGAAATGATTACCTGGCACGCACGCGAAGCCGCATCCAAAGCAAACTCCTAGTTGCGCCAGCTCTAGCCCTCGACCAGTACCATTTTGCGCTCCAGATCACGGCGCAAATGTTTGCCCGCCATCACAAACATTGCGATGCCCAGTAAACCGACCAGCCCGACCAACAGCATGGCGTAGCGCAATCCATCAGCACCGTAGATACCTGTAAGCCAATCACTCAGAAATCCGGCTGTTAAAGGCCCAAGTCCCAGGCCGATCATGTTTAAGACAAAAAACAGAATCGCGGATGCCAAAGCTCGCATCGCCGGTGGAACCAGCGCATGTGATATTGCCAGGCAAGGCCCCATATAGGTATTCATCAACATCGTCACGAAAAACATAATACCGATCACCAGATAAGTATTGTCGAGTAGCAGATAGGGAAACCCCAGGGGTACCGCCAGTGCGCCTGCGCAAGCGGGCAACCACACATACCAGCGTTTGTCGGTGCGGCCCATCCGGTCAGCCAGGTAGCCGCCCAGGAACGTACCCACCATACCGCCACCACCACCAAAGATCGCCAGCACAATACCCACCTGTCCCACATCCAGGTCGTGGCTTCGCATCAGAAACGACGGTGCAAAATTTCCGCTACCGTAACCAACAAAGGCAGACAGCCCCGCGCCCGCTGAAATATACCAAAAGGAGGGGTACTGCTTCAGCAAGGTCAAAGTTTCTTTCAACGTGGGTTTGTAGGCAGCCTCTGCGGCGGATTCCCAGTGACCGCGCTGTGGTTCCTTCACCGTCAGGAAAAACACAATCGCAAACAAGATACCGGGAATACCTACTGCCATAAATGCAGCGCGCCAGCCGTAAGCCTGGCTGATGAAACCACCCACTATGAAACCCAGAAAAACCCCAAAATGTACCCCCATGGAATAGATCGACAGCGCCGTGCCCCGTTTTTCGGGCGGGTAATAGTCACTGATCATGGCGTGTGCAGGCGGGCTCCCTCCGGCCTCACCGATTCCCACGCCGATCCTGGCAAGCAATAATTGGCTGTAGTTTCCCGCAAACCCTGATAATGCCGTCATACCGCTCCACACGGTTACTGCCAGCGCTACGATGTTGCGGCGATTGCCTCGGTCTGCCCAATAGGCAATCGGAATACCCGCGGTGATATATACCAGCGCAAAAGAGAAGCCACTGAGCAAACCCAACTGCATATCACTTAAACCCATGTCCAGTTTTATGGGCTCTTGCAAAATCACCAGAATCTGTCGGTCTACAAAATTTAGAGCATAAGCGATCGTCAACATAAAGAGCGCATAGCGAGCTACTTTGGGAGAATGCCCCGTTGTCGCGGTATCTGTTTGATCGTTACTCACATTAGCTCCCTGTACCTACAAAATTATTATTGGACTATTGCACTGTTCACGACTGCTGGCGGCCCGCGCACGCGCATACACATGACCTGCACTTTTCGCAGACATTACCTATACTGCATGACATCGCCATTTACTGCCTCTATTCGTGCCATGTCAGCGTAGAAATATAGCATTTCCGCCCTCAAGCTGCGTGTCACCGGGGAGACAGGCGAGATGGCACTATCTCTCACGTGGATGGCACCTAATCACAAGAACCCTCGCAGCGAAGACAGTACAATTCTGGGCTCACTGATATTTTCAGGAATATGCAATGACAGACAAGATTATTCGAATTGGTGGAGCCAGTGGTTTTTGGGGAGATGCTGCGCGCGCCACCCCACAATTACTGGCGGAAGAAGGGCTTGATTTCATTGTTTATGACTACCTGGCAGAGATCACCATGTCGATCATGGCCAGGGCCAGAGCCAAAGATGCCAGCAAGGGCTACGCACTGGATTTTGTCACGGCAGCCATGAAACCCAATTTGCCGGAAATCGCCCGACAGGGCGTGCGCATTGTAACCAACGCCGGTGGCGTTAATCCGCAAGCCTGCGCCGTCGCCCTGCGTGAAGTGGTAGCAGAGCTGGGTCTGGACCTGAAAGTCGCTTGTATCAGCGGCGATGACCTGCTCGATCAGGCAGCAGAACTAGCGACACAAAACATCCGCGAAATGTTTTCCGACAGTGCCTTTCCTGAGGCAGAACGATTACAAAGTATCAACGCTTATCTGGGCGCCTTCCCCGTGGCCAAAGCACTGGACATGGGCGCTGACATTGTCATTACCGGCCGCTGCGTCGATAGTGCCGTAACGCTGGGTGCGTGCATCCACGCCTACGGCTGGCAGCCACAGGACCTCGACCAGCTGGCAATGGGCTCACTTGCCGGGCATATTCTCGAGTGCGGCCCCCAGGCTACCGGCGGCAACTTTACCGATTGGGAAGAGGTAACAGGCATTGACGATATCGGCTACCCCATTGCTGAAATCGCGGCCGACGGCGGTTTCATCTGCACCAAGCCGGCCAATACCGGCGGCATGGTCACGGTTGGCACCGTCGCAGAACAAATGGTGTATGAAATCGGCGATCCGCAGGCGTATATGATGCCCGATGTGGTCTGTGACTTTTCAACCGTCGAGCTTACCCAAGTTGGCGACGACAAAGTGCAGGTATCGGGAGCCAAAGGCAGGCCTGCACCAGATACGTACAAAGTATGCGCCACCTACTCAGACCAGTTCCGCGGTGGCACGTCCATGACGTTCTATGGGGTTGACGCTGACAAAAAAGCGCTGGCACTGGGCGAGGCTGTATTTAAAGCCTCCCGCAAGATGTTTTCCACTTACGCCCTGGCAGACTTCTCAGAGACAAGCATTGAGCTAATTGGCGCAGAAAGCCAATACGGCAACTTCAGCCAAGTAAGTAATTGCCGCGAAGTAGCTATGAAAATAGCAGTAAAACACCCCGACATGATGGGGATTGGCATCATGCTCAAGGAATGTGTGGGCCTGGGTCTGGCAACCCCGCCGGGGCTATCAGGCTTTCAGGGTGGACGGCCCAAACCCTCCCCCGTGGTTCGCCTGTTCTCTTTTGCGCTGGATAAAAGCAAGGTAGCCATCAAAGTTGAAGTAGGCGATGATATCGTCGACAGTCCGGAAGCCGCCGGTGAAGCATTGGACATTAACACCATCCAACGCC
>JBALVT010000265.1:0-4317 GCA_036961345.1 Halioglobus sp. | reverse complement strand
GCCAGAATCAACCGCATCCAGACCGATATAGCCTGCCGTTGTGGTGTCATTCAGGGCTGCGATATAAGCGCTGAGTCCGCCCGCTGAAAACCCCGCATAAATTACCGAACCGAAACCGAGCCTCGCCCGTCCCAGGCTTTCGCAAACGACTCTTCACCGGAACAAAGTGTGTCGACGGCCTATAGTCGGCCTCCGCGATCGCCTGCGCATCGTGACCATGGTCTACCAGCTGATTTCAACTTCGATACTTGACTCATCACTTTCAATCTCGACTTCGAACTCGACCGTCACCTCGTCAGGAACCTTGATGTTGACCTTGATTCCATTCTGCGTGAAATCCACCGCGTTGTGGCGCTCAAGTGAGTCGGCAAGCTTGTGTAGCAATTGAGCGGCTTCTTCGCGCCCCATTTTGCGCTTTTCAGAAATTTCCATCAGGTCCATGTTCGTGCCTCCAATTTTATACGCTGCTGCCGTTCCAGCTATCGCTATAAAGGATATCCTCGACGGGCTTGCGCTTTAGTTTCGTCAATTGTTTTACGGGTTTGCCCAGGGGCATGATAGTTGCCACCGCCCAGTGCGGGGGTATGTCGAGTAATGTCTGCACCTGGTCTTCCTCGGAAACTCCCCAGGTGGTCATGGTGCCGCTGTAGCCTTCATTGCGTGCACCTAGCAATATGTTCCAGGCTAAGGGGTAGATAGATCCGCCACTGACCAGACCGATTCGATCGAGGTCTTTATCCATGCTTGCTACCAGTTCCAGATCCACAGTGATGACTAGCAGGGTGGGTGCGTTCCGTATGTGTGCCACTAGCCAGTCAGGGGTTTCTGCCTGCATTACCTGGTCATCTGTGACAGTACTGGGGTTGATGGTGTTGAGCGGGCTTTCACCGGCCTTCATCTGGAGAAGGTAGCGCGTGGCCGTCACTAGTGACAGTTCGGCAAGGCGCTGTTTCTTCGCAGGGTCAGTTATATTGATGATACGCCATCCCTGGCGATTGCCGCCACTGGGGGCAAAGCGGGCATTGTCGATTATGCGGTGCAGCACATCCTGGGGCACGGGCTCGCCGGTGAATTCCCTGCAGGCGAAAGTGGTGCGCATGACGTCATAGAGTTCCATAGTGGTTGATTTTCCCTGTCTCTGGCGAATCCCCCAATACTACGGGAAAATTACTAAGCTGCCACCTATAGGGCGGCCTTTTGTTCCACTGCAGTGCGCAGTTCTGACAAGGCCGACTGGAGTGACTCGGCTATAAGATGCACATCTGGCAACTCTTTCAGGCATCCCACCATCGTGAAATTCATTTGCCCGGCGTAACTCCACACAGTGATGTTCAGGCCCATGCCGTCGACCAGCGGGCCAGCCGAATAGAGCGCCTCAACGATATTGCCCTGTGCCTCGAAACGGGTACTCGGCCCGGGCACATTCGATACGGACAAATTGGCTGGCGGCCTGTATCCAGGTTTATCCGCGAGTTGTTTGTCATAGGTTTTTTGCGCGGTGTGTATCTGGACCAGCGGGGGAATATAGTGAGACAGCAGCGCAAAGGTGTCTCGCCCCACCACGTCGAGTTCGGCCTTACCCAGTTCAGTGGACGACTTGATGGCCGCGAAACGTTCAAGCGTGTCATCAATTCCGATATGCAGCAGAGTGCTTGTCACCGCTGTCGAATTACCGGATGCCCTGTCAGTGGCGCGAGCATCCCGGGACACAGGTATAGTGGCAAGTAAGGCCTCATCAACACTCTTGCCGTGATCCAGCAGGTAGTGACGCAGGGCGCCGGCAACAAGCGCCAGCACCACATCGTTGAGCGTGCCCCCCAATGGTGTTTTCAAGGCTTTCAGATCGTCCAGCTGCAGTTGCGCCATGGCGAAGCTGCGACGTGCTGACAGGGCGCGGTTCCAGGGTGCCAGCGGAATGTCACCATCAATTCCCTTCAGGGTGGGTGACACGGCGGGATCGGCAGCCTTGCGTATTGCCACGGTGCCACGGTAAAGCGCTTTGGCAAAAGAAGGCAGATTGCCTATGTCGTATTTAACATGGTCCACAATGGCATCCCAGAGCAAGCGGGTCTGGCTTGGTACCTGTTCTGGTTGCCAGGGAGGCGCCACTGCATCGGGGTCATGATAGCCACTTTGCCAGACCCGCATGATAAAGTTCACGGAGGCCATACCATCGGCCAGTGCGTGGTGAATTTTCTGCACCAGGGCGATCTGTCCATCCTCCAGCCCCTCCACTATCCAGAACTGCCACAGTGGCCGCGTGTGATCCAGCGGATAAGTGGCGATGTTAGCCAGCACCTCCTCCAGTTCCAGCTGCCCACCGGGAGCAGGCAGTGCTGCCCGGTTCAAATGGTAGTGCAGGTCAAACTCCGGGTCCTCGATCATGACCGGGTGGTGTAGGCCGAAGGGGACAAATACCGGACGCTGCCGCAACATTGGTACTTCATGCAGAAGCTTGGGTATCGATTTGTGTACAGATTCGAAATCTATACTCTGTCCTTCCCCGAGTTTCACCAGGAAGATTTTCAGGGTGTGCATGGGCGTGGTGAGTGTTTCGCGATACAGCCAGGCTGCATCCTGTCCGTGTAACCTGTACATTGCGCTGTTTTCCTTCTCTAGGGCAGCGCGGCTTCAGCCTGCTGCTTGGCCCAGGGGTAGTCGGCTTTTCCCGCTGGGGATCGCTTTATAGTGTCCAGGCATACAATTGCACGAGGTATTTTGTAGTTAGCCAATCGCTGCCGGCAAAATTCGCGCAGGTCTTCCAGTTCCAGCTTATTGCCACTGCGGGTCTGGCAGACCACCGCCACGATCTCGCCATAGCGATCGTCCTTTATACCAACGACCACCGCGTCTCGTATATCCTCGTGTTCCTTCACCCGTGACTCCACTTCTTCGGGAAAGACCTTCTCTCCGCCGGTGTTGATACTGACTGAGCCGCGACCCAGAAGCAGTATGCACCCATCGGCCTCCACCATAGCCAGGTCGCCCGGAATCGCCCAGCGCTCGCCTTTGATTTCGACGAAGGTTGCCGCGGATTTTTCCGGGGCGTTGTAATAGCCAATTGGCACATGCCCCTTGCGCGCCAAAAAACCCATTTCAGTCGAACCGGGGGCAATAACCTGGTTATCCTTGTCGAGTACCGTCATATGCTCATTAACCCTGAAGCGCGGTTCAGGGTCATCACCATCAGCCTCTGCGCTGATCTTGTTCCCCATCAGGCCGGTTTCAGAGGAACCCAAGCCATCGAGAATCATGGTGCCGGGCACCAGTTCCAGGAAACGCTTCTTGGTTGCGGGGGAAAATAGTGCCCCCCCGGAAGCTACCACCTGGAGGCTTGATGTATTCCAGCGCCCGGGATTCTCTGCGAGGCTCTCGATAAGTGGTGTAGCCATGGCATCGCCGACAATCGCCAGCATGTTCACTGCCTCGTCATTCACACTCTGCCATATTTTATCTGCAACAAAGCTACCGCGGGCCGGAATTACCGTTTTTCCGCCGCAAAATAACGCAGTGAATGAACTCCACTGGGCCGCCGCATGCATGAAGGGAGGTGTGGGTAAGAGCATTAATGGATTGTCGGGAATACGGCCTACCAATTCTTCTGGCTTACCAATGGGGCCGCGGGTTTGGTCCGCATCACCACCCCCCATAGCCGCGAAAAAAATATCCCGGTGGTGCCACACGACACCCTTGGGCATACCCGTGGTGCCGCCGGTATACACGATATAGATATCATCCGAGTGACGCGCAGGAAAATTTCTGGCGGGGGAGCTTTCCGTAAGTGCCTGCTCGTAGTCAATACATTGTTCGGGTATGGGCTCGCCAGAATCATCTGCTACGCAAAAAACGTGACGGAGCTTATCTATGCCGGGCGTCACCTGGGCCACCCTGGAAGCAAAGCGCTGATGCGTGACCACCGCTACCATGTCTGCATCCCGGTACAGATATTCCAACTCGCCTTCAACATAGTTGAAGTTGATATTAATAGGTACGGCCCGCAATTTGAACGCCGCCAACATGGCTTCGAGGTACTCCGTACCGTTGCGCAACTGTAAGCCAATGTGATCATTTCTGCCGATACCCAATGACGACCAGCAGTTTGCGAGTCTGTTGGCCCGATCTTCCAGTTGCAGATAGTTGAGGCGCCGCTCATCACTCACCAGCGCGGTGCGATCTGGCACGGCGTCGACTATAGATTCAAACAGGTCTGCCAAATTAAAACTTTGGGCGCCCTTTTTTACGTTCATGCGACTCCTGCCTTGCGGCTTCTGGGCTTAACTCTGGTTTTGGTTTTGGTTTTGGTTTTGGTTTTGGCAG
>JBALVT010000264.1:0-4360 GCA_036961345.1 Halioglobus sp. | reverse complement strand
CTCACACCAATTCCGGATCGCGGCCGGGTGTTAAATTCAAGATCCAGGCGCTCGGTATGTAGATCAACACTACCCCCGGCGATAACCATCACTTTTTGCTCCTGAACAATCACCGGATCAATGGTCGACAAGCCATCCTCAATATCAATAGACACTATCGCGCATTCGTAATTGGACTGACCTCCTTCCTCGGCAAAAGGATTCAGCGCCGATTGCAACTGGGCGAATACATCACTGGAAAAAGCACCAAGAAGCTGAATCTCCATACGGCCAGGGCCCTGGGTAAGCAATACCTTGCCGTTACTGCGTTCGGCCAGTTCGCGTGGAGTTACCCCGGTCGACTGAATATCCAAAGTAATGGCGGTGGCGGGAATTTGCATCAAATCTTCAACATCTGCCCCCAGAAAGTTGATGCGAAGATCCTTCGCTCTAACCTGGGCCTTAAGCTGAGCACTGTTTGCATCGGTAATAAAATCAAGGCGACTGCTCGCCTTGCCGCCTGTGGCAGTGTCGAACGCGAGCTCGGTGGTGATATCACCATCGGTTAGGGTCGAGTGCAAGGTGAGTTTGTTTAGTTCCAGAACATCATTCAGCAATGTTGCCACTGAATATTGAACATCTAAATCCTTGTTAAGCAACTCTGCCAGTGGAAGAGGTTCATCTTTGAAAACAAACTGGTCTTTCGTGGCCGTGGGCTCGTCAACTGCCGCAGCGGGAGCATTGGGATCTGCCACCGGCACAGTCCCTGCAGTCTGCGGAGCTGCTTCCTCAGTTGTTTCGGCTTCCTCTTCACCCGCAAATTCATTGAGATCCAGCAATTCGGACTTCAGGTCAGCCTTGAGCGTCATAGCGTCGCCACTGACTAACGCTACCTTGCCTGCAAGGTCACTTCGGCCTACCTGAATTTTGATGTCATCCAACGTCAGATTCTCTCCGGCAAGATTGACGGAAGATGAAACTTCAAATCCCAGAGCCGGCAAATCTGGCATCAGATCCGCCAGGCTCTGACCTACGGCGCTCACCGTCAGCACTGTTGGCTGGTCACCACCGGCCAACAGTCCATTTAGGGTAGCCTTCGCGCTGGCTGTTGTCGCGGTAATCGCGTGTAATCGAATACCCTCGTCGGCAAGTTTTACGCCACCAGTCACCACCAATGGCTGGGCGGGTAAGCCTGACAGCTCAACCAAGGCACCCAGTCTATCCAGTGTAGCTAACGTGGTTTCGAAAGTGATACTGCTGTCTTGGAGGGCAATATCTGCTGTAATAGAAACTTCCACCTCCGCCAGGAAACCATTGAGTGATATATCACCTGCACCCTTCTCCACAAGCGACGCACGCGTACTGATACTGCCTTCAAGCTTTAGCGGCTGGCCTATCACTTGCGCTTCTAAAACAAGGTCCAGACGATCATCCTCAGTCGATTCCAGAGCCAATATGGACAGATGAGTCAGCTGGTCCTCTCCTTCCGCCGCGCGCTGGACAATGCGTACGTTTTCCATACTCGCTGTCCTGAGCATAGCCGGGAGACCGGTCATAGGTTGAGCAGGCTCCCGATCGTTTTTCTCTGGCTCAGGTTTTGGCAGGCTCAACTGCCAATTACTTTCACCATCACTGTCGCTCTCCAATAAAACGGTGACATCTCGAAGGAAAAAGCCCTCAATGAGAATAGGGCCGCGAATCAGGGACAGGGGGGCAACCGAAGTCGAAAAATATCCAATTTCGGCCATTTTCGCCTCGGAACCCCAGGGCGCATTTGCCAGGGTAACGTTCTCCGCTTTCAACATCACACTGGGCCACAAATCCACATCGATGTCACCGACAATACGAAATTCCCGGCCCGTTGCATTGGACACAACACGCTCTAGTTGAACACGGTGACGGTCCAGATTGGCGTAATTGATGTAGCACAGCAAAACCAGTACGGAAGTTAAAAAGAGCAGCGCAAAGGCGCCCAGAAAACGATACAGGGACATGGCGAAAAACCTGAGTTAAACATGATTGAACATCGGCGCTATGCGGCAACGAATGGAATATCAATTTGTACACAAAGACAACAGTATTGCCTTACCCCGAGCTTTGCAAGATTGTTCCAAGAGCCCGATCTGTACACAACTTGACCACATGGAATATCTCTCCGGCGCCAAACTATGCTTGTAGCACCACCATAAATATGACAATAATAAAATGTAAGACTTTTGTGAACGAAAAGAATAACAAAATATTTTCGGAGTCGCTTATGCATCCTAACAAAAATTTGGGCACCAGGTGCCTATTTGCCGCAACAATCCCCGGGATTGCCTTTTTTTTTGCCGCTCCGCTGGCTGCACAAAACAGCGTACTTGAAGAAGTTATCGTCACCGCGCGAAAGCGTGAGGAAGCCATCCAGGATGTACCCGTATCCATCACGGCCTTCACCGGCAACCAGTTGCGCGATGCCGGCATTACCAATCTGAAAGACCTGGGCTACCAGACCCCGGGAGTACAGATCGACCAGTCCAGCGCCGCGCAGATCTGGATTCGTGGTATCGGACAACGCGACGATGGCTCGAGAATTGATGCACCTGTGGGCGTCTACATCGACGGCCTGTACATACCCCGTAAAGATGGACAATTGCTGGATCTTATCGATATACAAAGCGTCCAGGTATTACGTGGCCCCCAGGGCACTCTCTTTGGGAAAAACACCACCGCTGGTGCACTGCTGGTAACAACCAACGGTCCCGAGAGCGAATTGGGGGGGTTTGTGGATGCCCGGTTCGGCAATTTCAACAGGCAGGACCTACGTGGCAGCATCAGTATTCCACTCATTGAGGACACGTTGCTTTCAAAAATTACCGTCGGTTCGGTAAGCCGGGACGGCTATCAACACAATATAACAACGGGCCAGAAAGCCGCCTCAGAAGACCGAAAATCCGCCGCTCTGCAGCTCACCTGGTTACCCAGTGACACATTAACAATTGACGCGTTGGCATACTACGGCAAGACAGAAGAGGTGCAACCGACCACAAACTGTCGCTGGCTGGAGGGTACCAGCGTTAACGGCGAGGACTCCCTATTTGGCAATCGAATTAATCCGGGTGATCTACTCCCCGTTGATTCCTTTAATGACAACGACAACCCGGTGCAGCCAGGTTTTACGGCACAAAGCCAGGTTTTTGAGGAGGCTTGTAATCGCTCACAAGCACTTGACCGAGACTACAAGACAACCACAGAGCTCAGCATAGACTATGAATTAGACAATGTGCTGCTGGGCCTAACCCTCGAATGGGAAATCAACGACACACTGATTTTAAAAAGTATTACCGGTTACGGTGATCAGGAAAAATCGGGAAATTTCGGCAACCCAGACAACGATGTTACCAGCTTGCCAATATCTTCTCGCTACAGGGACAATGGCAGCCCCAGTAAACGTGACCATATCTCCCAGGAGTTACAGCTTATAGGCAGTGCGTTCAACGATCGTCTGGATTACACCTTTGGGCTATTCGCCATGCGCGAGGAAATTGACGATGGCACAGATACTTCGTCTACCTGGTCATCCGGATCACTGATCACGCCCGACAATATCATGGTGATCAACTCCCCAAATACAGAACGGGCAACCTATGACCTGGAAAACACAACCTACGCTGCTTTTTTCCAGGGCAGCTTCGATATCACCGATAATTTGGAATTGACCGCGGGGCTGCGCTGGACTTCAGAACAGAGAAAGCAGTCGGTATTTCTTGAATTGCTGGATGTGGACGAATACCGTCGTATTGCATTTGGCGCAATTGAAGGTGCACCCGGGTTTATACCGGTTGAAGCTTTAGGCATTGGAATTGTCACTGATCTGAACGCCTTAATGGCCGCTGATATCTTCACGCAGATAAATGCCGCTTTTCCTACCGACAGCCAGGGACAGTATGTCTATGACCTGATTCCCGCCTCCATCCTGGTGCCGGATATAGACGAAGACGCGGATGAAACCTGGGAGGAAGTCACCCCCATGGCGAGCCTGGCCTATCAGCTACCGGATTCGCTATTAGACAACTCCTTTTTTGACTCGGGCATGATTTACGCAAGTTACGCCGAAGGGTTTAAGTCCGGCACATTTGAGCCTATAGGTGTTGACGGCCAAGCGACCATCGAACCAGAGAAAGTCGAAAACTTTGAGCTTGGTTTTAAACTGGATTTCCTTGACGCGAGGATGCGGCTCAATGGTGCCTTCTTCCTCACTAACTTTGATGACATGCAGCTTAGGCAGGTGGTTCTCGATAGCGGCGGTACACCCAGAGTCGTTTTACGCAACGCCTCTAAAACCCGCATTACAGGCACTGAACTGGAATGGACATGGACCCCCATTGACAACTTGCTGCTG
>JBALVT010000263.1:0-4422 GCA_036961345.1 Halioglobus sp. | reverse complement strand
CGGCAACCGTCGCTTTAACAGACTCCTGATCCGTGACATCGCAGACAATTGCAAATGCTTCACCGCCCGCAGCAATAATATCAGCAGCTACCTGTTCTACGGCTTCGCGCTGTCTGTCGACACAAACAATTTTACCGCCCTCGCTGGCAATGCGCTCAGCGGAAGCTTTGCCGATGCCAGATGCAGCACCCGTGATCAGAACCACCTTATCGTTATAACGAGACATATTGGACTCCGTACATTAATCGAGAATGAAAGGGTTTAGTGTAGGCAATAAAATTACCGTATGCAGCCGGCTTGAGATTATCATCGCCGACTCGCTTATTTTTCTGGCACCGCGACATGTAGGGCAGCAGTAGCAACTGCCACAATCTATATATAACCCGCGCCATTGAGATGTATCTCGTCAACGGTCAACTCGTCGCGGATCAACACCCCGTGATACCAGGGAAGCTTGGGGCAGTTTCAGGCACTTGATACTGTTGTCGCAGGGCCTAAGCCGCCGCTGCATATCATGAGTAATTTCAGCGTAGCCGGTTGTGCGGTACAAATTTTCCAAGTCCGGTGGATCTTCTTGAAGATCAAACAGCTCCCTATCCTCGTTCTGGTAGAAGTGGACTAAGTTGTAACGCTCGGTACGCACTCCTTTGTGGCGAGCTACCCCGTGAAAGGCAGAACCTGACGATAAATTCGACGAAGGCTGCAAACGCATTATCGCGCATGCCAATGCCGAGTAAACCCCCAGGCGTTTCTAGCGGTTTGACCCCTCGTATTTGTAATATTCCAGCCCCGAGTCCTCTCCCAGGTTACACCAGCTGGTCGTACCCAAATAGAGGTCACCGTCCACCTTGGCAAAGTTGCGCACGCCGTTATTGCAGGGGTTGCCAAAGCCGTCTTTGAAAATCACCGCTGGGGACTCTGTGTCTTCGAAAACCATTAGCCAACCTTTCTTCGCTTCCTCCAGGGTGTAACCATTGCTTGAGGCGTCCTCGATGATGCTCTGATAAAGGAAATAAGCCGGGTTGTTTTCTACCACGTCCGTTTGGCCAAAGGGGCTCAGCGGGACTGGCAGACCGAGAAAGTAAAGCGCTCTGTGATTCCAAAAGGCGTAGTCGCGATGATCAAACATATCAAACAGGCCAGCCGTTGAGTTCCAGGAACCCAGAAATAGCTTGCCGTCGTGCTCTACAAAGGTAAAGGTGTAGACCATACCCTGATGTCCGAAGCCTTCATCTCCAAACAGTGGCTTTTGTCCAAGTTTGTTTTCTTCCATTACAAACTCGTAGCCATCATTAGTTGGCTTGAAGACCCAATCTCTTTCCTTGCCGTACAGCAGTTCGATTTTGTCTCTGGCTGGCGTGTCGGTTGCCAGCAAGTCTTCGATTTTGATACGGAAGACGGCGGCCGCTCGCCATGTTTTCATCATAAATTCGCGATGGGCTTCCGTGTCGTCCTTGTCGTAGTCACTCAGTTTACACAGACTCTCAATCTTCTCTTCATCGCAGTACCTGTGCATGATTTTGTCGTAGGCGCCGGAGGTTCCCTGGTGGTATGAACCGAAGTACAGGTAGTCACCAAAGAAGGCATTGGCAGCCATTTTAGAACCGTGGCCTCCTATCTGCTCTGGGTCATAGTCGGTGTACTGCATGACGGTCTGGTATATCACCGGCTCTTCAGTAGAGTAGCCATTGTCTGGCATGGCATTACTGACCAGCATCGAGGAGGGTTCGCCATAGGGGTTGTACCAGGAGCTGCTGACAAAGTGTTTCTCGTCATTGACGGCGAATTCGCGGAAGTCGCCGACAACACCGTATTTTTCGAAGCGCTGGTCAGAAACAATATCAAAGCCGTTGTTCAGCATACCGCCGGACAGGGGGTTCTCCCGTGTGCCAACCCAGCGCAGCATAGTATTTAAACTCTTGCCCAGTTGACCACCGGACTGATCGGGGCCGCCGAACCAATACAGGCCCTTGCTGCCATCGGGATGGGTGACCGTTTGAAAGCGACGAACCGTATCAAAGAAGAACTCGGCATAGCCCAGGTATTCCTTTTTGACATTATCAAACACAAAGATGCGGTTATAGCCGATCAAGCCTTCCTGGTTAAAGTCGAAATCTGCCGGAAATTTTCTCAGTTCCACGGCTCGTTGTTCTGCTGACAGCTTGTCCAGCCATTGGGCCTTAATATCTTTTGCCGGATATTGGTTGGAGCCTGCAAAAAAGGTCAGGTTGTCGATACTACCTGCACCACGGTAGGTATAGCCCGGCATGGACAGCATAGCCTCCATGAAAGACAGCTTTATAAGACTGTTGTTTGAGTCTTGCCAAAACTGCTGTCCATTAATTATCGTATCTGGGCCAATGTGGGTGGTTACGTTCGTTTTAACATTGTGGAAATATATTTGGCCGGTGGGTCTCTGGCCTGATGGCGGTGTCATCTGGCAACCGTGATTGGGTGTTTCGTGATTCATCAGGGTCACCGGCATCTTCATAGACACGTAAGGCCAGTAACACCACACGGACGCGGCTGATCCGTACCATATCTCATCACCCGAGGTGGCGGAGCTCAGGGCATACTGCGCCGATTTGAAGATGGTTTGCTCTGGTTTTTCCGTGGCGTACTTGACCGGGTCCAGGATGTTGTCCCCGGAAAATAGACCATCCCAGGAACCGTCGGCAGGAGCCCCAAATGCGCGACTGAATTTAACTTTCAGGGGTTCTGTTGTTTTCTGGGGGCCCGGTGCTCCCATAGCCAGACCGCTGCTGCCAATCTGGCCATGTTCTTCATCATTGTTGGCGATAGCAACATTGATGAGAGTGGCAGCGAGTAGACAACCAGAAAAGGTGGCGGCGAGTGGTTTCAGCTTCAATATGTTCTACCCTTTGTACTTAATGTGTGCATCTTGGTGCTACAAATTCAGCACATAATTAGAAACGGTTCATGAAAATCAGACGACAAATTCCTCAACGCTTTCGTCCTCGTGACTAGCTTCAGGTTCGACGGTCTTGGCAACCGCTTCAACTTTCACCGGCACACCGTTAACGATGGCGTTGCCCGTTAGCTCATCAATAACGGTTACATCGGTAATGTCATTCATACTCACGCCAGGGTTGGCATTGGCGACTCGCTGGCGGGTGTTTTTTCGATTGTGCCCCCACAAGTGCGGCATACAAACCACGCCGGGCATCACCTCATCAGTGATAACCACTGGTAACTGAATCTGGCCAGCGCGTGAGGTCACCGTAACCACGCTGTCAGTCGCAATGCCGCGGGCCTGCGCATCTGCAGGGTTGATCATCAGCTCACAGGGGTTCTTGCCTTTGATGAGGCGGTGACTGTGGTGCATCCAGCCCAGAGTGCGATTGGTCAAGCGGCTGATGACCTGCAGGTCGAACTCGGACTCGGCTCGCTCCGCTTCCATGCCTCCATCCACAAAGAACGCCTTCAGGCGTGGCAGGTCATTAACAAATATCTCTGGAACAAGGTTGATTTTTTTGTCTTGCGTGTACAGACCTTCGGGAAAGGTGTACTCGAGATCCCCCAGGAAAACACCATGTGGATTGTCTTTGAGTTTTTGCAGCGACAGGGCATTTTTCTTGAAGGGGTTCATGCCCTTTCCGTAGGGCCCCATGCGAATTCCGATAGCTACAATCCGCTCGGCGGTCAGTGTGGCGCGCACCAGCTTATGAGCACAGCCGATCAGGAATTTCTTGATAGGGTTCTGCGTACGAATAGCGGCGAAACGGCCCATTAACTCGGTGAATATCTCGAAGTCAGTCCACTTTGAATCTTCGGTAATAAACAAGGGCTGTGAGTACTTCGACCAGTTGATGGTGTCGTACAGGTGGTAGAACATGTCGTAATGGCCCTTCTCAAGCGGCCCGCACGGCGGCAGGATGATGTCCGCAAAGCGTGTAGTTTCGTTCAAGTAAGGATCCACGGCCACATAGAACTCTAGTGCCTGCAGCGCTTTCTCAGAGTTTTTGCCATCTGCCATCGACAATACCATGTTGCCGGCAAGACCTAGCAGCCCGCGGATTTGCCCTTCCCCGGGGGTCATGATCTCTTCACCGAGAATCGCCAGGGGGAACTCGCCGGAGAACTCGGGCCGGCCACGGACGCGGGAGCGGTAGCTGTCCCAACTGGAATTGGTAAGTGGCAGGGAAGCGATGGCCGGTTTGGGGAACATCATGCCACCGATCTCGTCCATACTGCCGACAATCACATTGAGTGCCTGCATTAGCCATTGGGTCAGGCCGGCGAATTGCACCATGGAAATACCCGTGCGCCCATAACATACCGGTCGTTTGGCGGTAGCGAACTCTTCCGCGATCCGTTCGATATCTTCCCGGGGAATAGTGGTCACCTCGGCGATGCGATCCAGGTCGAACTGCTTGACCAGAGGCTCGAGCTCATCCCAGC
>JBALVT010000262.1:0-4430 GCA_036961345.1 Halioglobus sp. | reverse complement strand
AAGTGTCACCCTCCGGGGTTTAACGGTCGAACAAGCCTATAATCCATACTTAGCTTTTGCTTCCCGACGCCTGGCGTGAAGCACAGGCTCAGTGTAGCCACTGGGTTGTACCCGCCCCTCAAAAACCAGTTCGCAGGCAGCCTGGAAGGCAATGCTATTGTCAAAGTCCGGCGCCATATTGCGGTACACTGGATCATCTGCATTTTGCTGGTCCACTATTGCAGCCATGCGCCTGAGTGTTTCGTGCACCTGGGCCTCGCTGCAAATATCGTGGCGCAACCAATTACACAAATGCTGGCTGGATATTCGCAAGGTTGCGCGATCTTCCATGAGTCCAATGTTGTTGATGTCAGGAACCTTGGAGCAGCCGACACCCTGATCAATCCAGCGCACAACATACCCTAGTATCCCCTGTGCGTTATTGTCCAATTCGCGCTGCACTTCCTGCGCTGATAGACCTGCGGCACCTTTGAGTGGAATGCTCAGGATGTCATCCACATTGGCGCGGGCTCTACTCATCAATTCATTTTGGCGTTCGGCTACGTTGACCTGGTGATAGTGAATAACGTGCAGTGTTGCTGCGGTAGGGGAGGGTACCCAGGCGGTGTTGGCCCCGGCCAAAGGGTGCCCTACCTTGTCTTTCATCATCTGTGCCATCAGATCTGGCATGGCCCACATACCCTTGCCGATTTGAGCCTTGCCCCTAAGGCCACAGAGTAATCCGGTGTCCACGTTCCAATCTTCGTAGGCACTGATCCAGGTTTCGCTTTTCATGGCACCCTTGGCCGTAATTGCTCCAGCCTCCATGCTGGTATGAATTTCATCGCCGGTTCTATCTAAAAATCCGGTATTGATAAACACCACCCGGTTTTTAGCCTGGCGGATGCACTCCTTGAGATTGATCGTTGTGCGGCGCTCCTCATCCATAATACCGAGCTTGACTGTATTGCGCTCCAGGCCAAGGATGTCTTCAATGCGGTCAAACAACTCGCAGGTAAATGCCACTTCCTCGGGGCCGTGCATTTTTGGTTTAACGATGTACACACTGCCCTGTCGGGAGTTTCGCGCAGTTCCCGTGCGTTTGAGATCGTGGAGCGCAATCATGGTGGTGAAAAGGCCGTCCATGATGCCCTCTGGAATCTCTGCTCCGCGCTCGTCGAGGACCGCTTCATTTGTCATCAAATGTCCCACATTGCGGACAAACATCAGGCTTCGACCTGGCAGAACGAGCGAGCTGCCATCGGCCGCGATAAACTCCCTGTCGGCGTTCAGGGTTCGTTGCAGGGTTTTACCGCCTTTAACAAACGCCTCGGAAAGGTCACCACGCATTAAACCCAGCCAGTTTCTATAGACATCGGCTTTATCGTGAGCGTCTACAGCGGCGATAGAATCCTCGCAGTCCTGAATGGTGGTTAGTGCTGATTCCAGTATAAGGTCGGCCACGCCTGCTGCATCGCCGCTGCCAATAGGGCTGGTCGGATCAATTTTTATTTCAATATGGAGGCCATTGTGGCGCAGTAACATACTACCTGGCGCGTCGGGTTCTCCAAGATAGCCCCGGAACTGCTCAGGATCTGCCAGTTTGGAGCTGTGCCCGTTTGTCAGTTCAACAACCATGGCGCCGTTGACGACCCTGTAGGCTTTGGCTTGGCTGTGATCTCCTGCGGATAGGGGGCAGTGCTGATTGAGAAAATCTCTGGCATAAGCGATAACCTTGTCGCCGCGCGCCGGGTTGTATGCGCCACCTTTTTGGGCGCCGCCGTCGTCGGAGATCACATCGGTACCGTAAAGCGCATCGTATAGGCTTCCCCAGCGTGCATTGGCCGCGTTGAGGGCATAGCGCGCATTCATCACAGGGACAACCAATTGTGGCCCTGCCAGCGTTTTGACCTCCTCATCAACCCGCGTTGTTTCTACACTGAAGTCTTCACCCTCGGGAAGCAAGTAGCCGATTTCAATCAGGAATGCCTTGTATGCTGCGCGATCATAAGCTGATCCGGGGTTGGCCTGGTGCCAGGCGTCGATTTTTGCCTGCAGGTCTTCGCGCCTGGCCAGTAGCTCCCGATTTTTGGGCGCCAGGTCTCGAACCAATGAATCCAGGCCCTGCCAAAACTGGGAGGGTGCGATTCCTGTTCCGGGTGCTATGTCATTATTGAGCAGTTCATGAAGAACTGGGGCGATTTGTAGGCCGCCTTCACGAATGCGGTCGGTCATAGTGTTTTCCTTTTGAGTTCTGAGAGATAGCACGGGCGGGCAGTATTATCCTGCCACAATGGGAGAGATTCTAAAGTGCTGGACCACAATTTGGCCAATTTATAGATTTGATCGCTGCCATTCCTGTCGTGAATGTTGTTGCCGGTCCCCAAATCTCAGGCTGTGGGCTCTTTGTCATCGAGAACTCGGGCGGTATCGACAATGAGCTTTCGAAGCCATTTATTTGCCGGATTGTGCTGAAGTAGTGGGCTCCAGGCCATCTTCAGCTCCAGCTCGGGGATTTCCAGGGGAGGATCCCGTAACACCACCTTAGGGTCGTTGATTTTCAGGAGGGCTGCCCGGGTGGGCAGAGTGACAATAAGATCGTTTTGCTCGGCCATCGTCATGGCGGCCTGATAGTGCCGGGTGAAGACCCGTATTTGGCGTTTTTTGCCAAGCTTATTCAGTGCCGCGTCAACCCAGCCCAGGCGCTGAACATCATCTGGATTGACGCCCACGCCCACGCCCATACCGGTTTTACTCACCCACACATGATTGGCCTCGAGGTAATTATCCAGCGTGAAATCTTTGAGCACCGGGTTTTCCGGGCTCAGGACACAGGTGAAGGTATCATTCCACAAATGTATCTGATGAAACGACTGGGGCATGGAGTCAAATCGGTTGATAACCATATCTACTTTGCCGCGCTCGACATCGAGAAAGCTGACGTCGCTGGGTGTCATTATGTCCAGGGTTAAACCTGGGGCGAGCGTACGCAAATGTCCCAAAACACTGGGCAGGAGAGTCGATTCTGCATAGTCGGAGGCCATGATGCGAAATACCCGCTGGGCACCCGACGGGTCGAAAGCAGATCGTGGTTGTACCGCACGATCGATATTGGACAGTACGTCTCTAACCACGGGTTCCAGTTCGAGGGCTCGCTCTGTTGGTGTCATTCCCTCACTGGTTCTGACCAGTATTGGGTCATCGAACAGTTCACGGAGCCTGCGCAGGCCATTGCTCATTGCCGGCTGGGACAAATTAAGTTGATTCGCTGCCTGGGTAACGTTTCGCTCCCGCAGCAGCGCGTCCAGGTAAACAAGCAGGTTTAGGTCGATCCGTTTTACGTTCACGAGAGCTCCGAGTTTAGTAGTGCTTATACATTCATTAAGTGAATGCAGGCCGGTATTTTTATCTATATCGAGAATTATACTCAGGTGGCGGCAATTGCCAATCCCCTGCCGCAAAAAGTTGTTTGGGTGGTGTGCCCGTCCGGGCAGTTTCGGCATCCGCAAAGTCTGGTTACACTGGCGGTCCTTGTTTTAGCGGAGATCCACCTATGCAAAAAATATCCACCCCCGACCTCAGTGACAACTTTGACGATGTGAGGGCTCTGGAGCTGTCGTTGGTTAACTATGGTGCCGTACGCTGTTTTGCCGGCAAAGTGGTTACCATCAAATGTCATGAGGACAACTCTTTAGTTAAACAGGCCGTCGGTGAGCCAGGTGAGGGCCGGGTGATCGTCGTTGACGGCGGCGGTTCTCGCCGCAGGGCGCTGCTGGGAGACATGCTTGCTGAGCAGGCTGCCAGTAATGGCTGGTCTGGTTTGGTTATCTACGGTGTGATTCGCGACGTCGATGAAATCGCTCAGACCCAGCTAGGGGTGCAAGCGCTGGGCCATTGTCCGCTGAAAACTGAAAAGCTGGGCGTGGGCCAAAGAGATGTAACATTAAGTTTTGGTGGTGTCGATATTTCGCCTGGAGATTATGTTTATGCCGACAATAATGGCGTTCTTGTCAGCACAAGAGAGTTGTTATAAAAGCCTCAGTGAGAGGTCCAGGGCTTTACAGTCTTTGGTCAGGGCGCCTATCGATATGTAGTCGACTCCGGTCTCGGCTATTGCCAGCAGAGTTTCTTCCGTGACGTTGCCGGACGCTTCGAGTTCCAGTTGACCATTGTTTCGTTTTACTGCCTCGCCCATGTCCGCCAGTGAAAAGTTGTCCAGCATCACCCTGTCGCAGTTTGTCGCCAGTGCCTGGCCAAACTCATCGAGGTTTTCAACCTCCACTTCAACCGGTTTATTTGGGGCGTGGTTGCGGGCTGTTTTCACCGCTGCAGATATGCTCCCGCAGGCGTGGATGTGATTCTCCTTGATGAGAAAGGCATCATACAAACCCATGCGATGATTGAAACAGCCGCCGCAAGCCACGGCGTATTTCTGTGCCACCCGCAGCCCG
>JBALVT010000261.1:0-4603 GCA_036961345.1 Halioglobus sp. | reverse complement strand
TGTCAAGGTCGCCAGTAGAACCCATCGCGGCTTCCGCGACGATCTTGCCTGAAGCCGGGTTGACGACATCCATGTACTCGCCATTTATTGGTCCGCATCGTTCACCATTGATAATGAAAGGGAATTGGGGCACTTCAGCTTCGTTTGTCATAATATTTCCCTCGGGGTGATAGGAGCGACACTGGCATGCCACTGGAGGACTTTATTGATATACTCTAAGGAACTCCTGCATACCCGTGAATGACAAAAATCGACAATCGGCATGACTAATTCGTTCAACACCAGCACCGGCTTTTAATGGGCCAGAGAAAGAGTTCAACCCATTACGTTGCCATACTCATCCGACATGCTCGGTCCATTGGCTTGGACGTAGAAAAGGTTCTCAGAGAGACGGGCATACCGACTGAACTTGCTGAAATTGAAAACGCCTGGATAGATAACGACTTATTGGCCAGCCTGGTCAACAAGCTGTGGTCGGAAACCAACAACGAAACGTTTGGCTTGGATCCGAACCCTATGCGCATTGGAACATGGGCACTGGCCTGTGAGTTTATGTTGGGAGCCGATACGCTAGGGGCGCTACTTCGTAAAGGTGAGCGAGTTCTGTCCTTTTTGGCGCCCTCTTCTGCCGGTCTGAAAATGCAACGTGATGGCGACTGTATCGCGGTGTTACCTCAGGTCTATTTGGGTGAAGCAGACCCAGACCATTTTCTGATCGAATTTTTGACCGTACTTTGGCATCGTTTTCCCAGTTGGGCGATTGATGAACGCATTCCGCTGCAAGAAGCATTCTTTTCCTACCCGGAACCGAATCATTCAAGCTTTTACGAAGAGCTTTTTTCCTGTGATGTGCGCTTTAACGAAGATGCATGCGGTTTCAAGTTTCATGAAAGTTACCTGAAGCGTCCAATCACCCGCACATTAGTTGAGCTGGAAGCCTGGTTACGTGATTCTCCAGCGGACCTCTTATACATGCCAGGCCGCGAGAAAAGTATTCAGGCACAGCTAAAGGCATCACTAATAGCGATAACAAAAGATTCGGCGCGTTATCCCGCATTTGAGTCATTGTGTAGCGACCTGGCTATGAGCCCGCAAGTTGTGCGAAGGCGACTCGCCGACGAAGGAACCTCCTACCAGAATATCAAGAATGCCATTCGCTGCGAGACGGCTCAGAGCCTACTGGCAAATCCCGAAGTATCCATTATTGATGTGGCTCTCAGAACGGGCTTCAGTGAACCTGCGGCATTCAGCCGCGCGTTTAAAAAATGGACTGGAGAGAGTCCTGCACACTATCGCGCGGGGCTCCTTGTAAAATCATAGCCAGCAGCAAAGGTTGCTGCAGCAGCCTGAGGAATTTACGCCAACACGCTGCGGCTGATCAGTTCCTTCATAACCTCGCTTGTGCCGCCATAGATACGCTGGACTCGAGCGTCTACGAAGCCGCGAGATACCCCGTATTCCTGCATATAACCGTAACCACCATGAAGTTGTAGACAGGTATCAGCCACGCGACCCTGCATCTCTGTGCAAGACATCTTCGCCATACTCACAGTGGCGACATCCAGTTCACGGTTCATAAACAACTGCTTACATTCTTCGACAAATGAACGATGTATACGTACATCGGTCGCCGCTTCTGCGAGTTTAAATTTGGTATTCTGAAGTGCAGCTATCGGGGCCCCGAACGCCTTGCGGTCTTTCACATAATTTACTGTGGTAGCAATCAATCCCTCTGCGGCAGCTACTGCGCCTATAGCCAGGGCTAGCCTTTCGCGTTGCAATTCACCCATTAACACAGCGAATCCGCCGTCCAGTTTTCCCAAAATTGCGCTAGCGGGAACACGTACATCTTCAAAGAACAATTCTGAAGTGTCGCTGGCATGCAAACCAATTTTTTCCAGATTTCGACCCCGTGCAAAACCTGGCGTGCTGCTCTCGACCAGGAACAGAGTCGTACCTTTGGCACCGGAAACCTCCAGGTTAGTCCGCGCAACCACAATAACCAGATCGCAGTGTTGTCCATTTGTAATAAAGGTCTTGGAGCCATTGATTATGTAGTCATCACCATCGCGCTTGGCAGTTGTGCGCAAGCCTTGCAGATCGCTGCCTGCACCAGGCTCTGTCATTGCGACAGCGCCTATACACTGGCCGGTGACCATCTTCGGCAGGTACTCCTGCTTTTGAAACTCGCTCCCATTATTGAGAATGTAATGAGCTACGATGTCAGAGTGCACAGCCATTGGCCCACCCACGGCGGCACAGTTAGCCTTGGAAAACTCCTCCTGAATGACCATCGAAAACAAGAAGTCGGTGCCGAACCCGCCGTACTCCTCTGGAATATCCACAGCCAACAGGCCCTGTTCCCCAAGATTATTCCATAACTGACGAGGGAATATTTCGTCCTTTTCCCATTGCTGATAATTGGGCGTGACCTCTTCTTCGACAAAACGGCGGACGTTTTCGCGAAATAGTTCTAATTCGGGATTCATATTATCGATTCCTTAAACCGCTACCAGCGCTTCACCAAGCAGTGTCTGTTCTCCGGAAGCCTTAACGGCCTGTATTTCACAGCGCGCCAGAGTTTCACCGTTTTGCTCAAATAACTCCACAACCTTGCCTGAGCATGTGATTACATCCTGGAGATGAGTGATGGCAGCAAAACGATTAGTGAACCTCCGCAGCTTCGCCTGTGACTGCCAGGTGGTGAGCATGCGCCCAAGGTATGCCATGGAAAGCATTCCATGCGCAAACACATCTGGCATGCCCGCCTTTTTCGCGAAGTCGCTGTCTATATGAACAGGGTTGTGGTCACCCGATGCACCGGCGAACAACGCCAGGGTTCCTCGGGTAATGGGCGGCAGTTCCAAAGCTGGTATCTGCGTGCCTACGCTTATGTCTGACATATTGATTCTCCGTGGAACTAGTTTCGGTAGACAAGAGTTTGCTGGGCCCGCCCGACAAGCTCATCGTTCTGATTTGTGTAAGTGCTTTCCTGCACGACGAATTCCAGTGCACCACCCTTTTTTTCGTAGATATCTACTATCTTGCTCTGCTGGGTAATACGATCCCCCGCATAAATTTGGCCAAGGTATTCAAAATCTTGCGTTCCGTGTAAGACTTTACCTATATCGAGCTTTAGCAATCCTATGATGGGCAGCATTTCAGGGCCTTCGAGATCAACGCAAAACATGAACGTCGGAGGTGCTGGGATGTTGGGGTATCCAGCCGCTTTTGCAGCGTCTTCGTCGCTGTAAACTGGATTGGTCTCGCCGATCGCCTTGGCGAAAAAGCGTAGCCTCCCCTTCTCTATCTCAGTGGTAAATGACGAGAACTGGTGACCTATTTTCGTTTTGTCTAGCATCATACGCTCCTGTACATAGTGACAACTGCTGCTCCGCCCAAACCAAGATTGTGCTGCAGCCCAATTTTGGCATTCGGCACCTGCCGCTGATCCGCCGTGCCGCGCAATTGATTAACTAATTCATAACACTGGGCCAAACCGGTGGCGCCAATGGGGTGACCTTTGGACATCAAGCCGCCGGAGGGGTTAACGACAAACTTGCCCCCATAAGTATTATCACCAGCGTCTACGAAAGCTGTTGCTTCGCCCTCAGCACACAGCCCCAAGCCCTCATAGGTCACCACTTCGTTAGTAGTGAAGCAGTCGTGAAGTTCGACAACATCTACTTCATCGACCCCGATTCCCGCCTTTTCATATGCCGAAACAGCAGCACGGTGAGTCATATCTGCACCGATCAAGTTGATGGGGTCATCCCAGGTTTCAGCGGTATCGGTTGCCATGGCCTGGCCAATGATCTCCACACTACCCGAAATGTTATGACGCTTAGCGAACTCCTGGGAGCAAATTATTGCTGCGCCTGCTCCACAAGTGGGTGGGCAGCACATCAAACGGGTCAGGTAATCCATATAAAGCGTTGGCGCACCGAGAACTTCCTCAACCGTAAGCGGGTTGGTAAATAGGGCAAATGGATTAACGATAGCGTGGTTACGCGTCTTCACGGCTACCTTTGCAAACAGATCTGGTGAAGCACCATATTTTTCCATGTAGTGATGACCAGCGGCGCCAAAGCAGCGCAACGCAAGCGGTGCATCCGGATACTCTCCCTCATCTAATACTTTCAAAAAGTTATCAAAGGGCGATTCTCGGTCGTCCCAGTGAGAACCCAGCGCACCCGGTTGCATTTCTTCAAAACCAAACGCCAACGCACATTCAACGGCTCCACTTTCCACGGCTTGACGGGCCAGAAAAAGCGCGGTTGAACCAGAGGAACAATTGTTGTTCACGTTAATCACTGGAATACCAGTCATAAACGCGTCATATACCGCGTGCTGCGCACAGGTGGAATCTCCGTAGATATAGCCACCGTAGGCCTGTTCTATCAACGAGGCATCAATTCCAGCATCGCCAATTGCGCCGATAATCGCGCTGGAGCCCATTTCTCGATAAGATTTTTGCTGACCTGGCTTGACGAATTTCACCATATCAACGCCAGCTACAAATGCATTACTCATAGTTCGTCTCCCGACTACATTTCGATTCCAAGATTGCCGAATACAGGGCCGAAGGTGTCCTGAACACTTT
>JBALVT010000260.1:0-4675 GCA_036961345.1 Halioglobus sp. | reverse complement strand
CAAATTGCGCAGGAAATACTCGGAGAAGACGTTAGCGTGGTATCTGCGTTTCAGAATGTGGCCGCTCATCATCTTCAGGAAGGCAAGGGCATAAGTTGTGACGTGCTTGTTAGTGGCAATAAGAAAGTGGCCAGAGAGGCTGTAATTACATTGGTTGAAGCCGCGGGAATGCGCGGGTTTCATGCGGGCATGATCAATAATGCCGCCGCCGCTGAGGCGCTCACTTCTGTACTGATCGTTATCAACAAACAATATAATTGCCATGCAGGTATAACGATTAGCGGGCTGGATGATGACTAATGCCTGCAAAGCTCGAACTGATCGCACTTGAGGGCTTTCCCCGGGTAGAGCCCGGGGATGACCTGGCACTTCTTATTCGCGCTTCGTTGATTGACAACCAGCTGGAGTTGGACGCCGGCGACGTGCTTGTTATTGCCCAGAAAGTGGTTTCCAAAGCCGAGGATCGCTACGTAAAGCTGGCTGATGTCATACCCGGGGAAGAGGCTATCGAACTGGCAGCGGCCGCCGATAAGGATCCCAGGCAGGCTGAGCTAATTCTGAGGGAGTCACGTGAGGTGATACGTGTTCGTCCAGGTGTAGTTATTGTTGAACACCGCAATGGCTATGTACATGCCAATGCCGGGATCGACAAATCCAATATTCCCAACTCGATTGACGATCCCCAGGTCTTATTATTGCCTATTGATCCGGACGCGTCGGCCGCCGCAATACGTGATTTTTTTAGCGATCAGCGGATGCCGGCACCGATGATTGTAATTAACGACAGTGCCGGACGCGCCTGGCGCAACGGTACTGTGGGCATTGCAATAGGAACAGCAGGCTTCGCGCCTCTTTTTAACCAGATTGGCGAACAGGACATGTTTGGTAATATTCTAGAGGTTACTGAGGCTGCAGTAGCAGACGAACTGGCGGCAGCAGCCTCTTTGTTGATGGGGCAAGCAGCCGAGGCATGCCCGGTCGTATTGGTTAGAGGTGCGCAACTGCAAGCCGCGGAGTCCGATTCTCGTTCTTTACTTAGAGAAAAGTCGATGGACATGTTCCGGTGAACGATAGTCCCGCGAGAAAAATTCTGGCACTTTCCGGTGGCGTAGGCGGCGCTAAACTTGCGCTGGGATTGTCATCGGTGTTGCCGCCTGATGCCCTGGACGTCGTGGTCAACACCGCTGATGATTTTACTCACCTTGGGCTACACATTTCACCCGATATCGATACCTTGCTGTACACGCTTTCCGGCCAAAACAATCAGGAACTGGGCTGGGGATTGGCGGGGGAGAGCTGGCAGGCGATGGATGCTCTTGAAAATCTGGGCGGTGAAACCTGGTTTCGGCTGGGCGACCGCGATTTGGCGACCCACTTGTGGCGCAGCCAGGCATTGGCAGGAGGTCTTGGCCTGGCGCAGGTGACCAATGAGTTGGCTACGCGAATGGGTCTGAGCACCGCAGTGCATCCAATGACAGAGGATTCGGTGAGAACAGCGGTGCACTCGGATGAAGGGGAGTTACCATTCCAGGAGTATTTTGTTCGCCGCCAATGTCAGCCGTGTGTAAGCGGATTTGAGTTTAAAGGTATAGAAGCGGCAAAACCCAATCCGGCTGTAATGCGGTTATTGCGCTCGGAGCAGGTGGCCGGAGTGGTTATTTGCCCCTCCAACCCTTTTGTCAGTGTCGATCCTATTCTTCGCATCGAAGGGATGTATCATGCTCTGCTGGCCGTGGATGCGCCCATCATCGCCGTATCGCCCATCGTGGCTGGAATGGCAATCAAGGGGCCGGCGGCCAAAATGATGGCGGAATTGGGTATGCCCGTGACGGCGCTTGCAGTGGCGGAACATTATGCCGAACAATACCCCGGCTTACTGAATACTTTCGTAATTGATCAAAGTGACGCTACACTGGCGTCCGATATTAGAAGTATTGGCATTGATGTGGCGATAACCCCAACAATAATGAAGACATTGCAGGACAAACAGCAACTGGCCAGGTTTACGCTTGGGATGATGGAGTTTCAGGCGTAATGGCACAGGCAATTGTTCCTCTTAAAGATCTAGTAGCTGCGAAAACCCGGCTTTCGGGCTTTTTGCGCCCCGGGGAAAGAAGGGCACTGGCTCAGGCAATGGTCGAGGATGTGCTTAATGTTCTGACGAATAATAAGCAGATTGAGCGGGTGACTCTTGTTTCAGACGACCCCGGGGCTGGTTTGCTTAGCCAAAAATATGGCGTTGAGCTCCTTGAAGAACATTTGCTTGATTGCCGTGGCCTGAATGCGGTGCTGGAAAAATCCTGCGACCTTTTGCCTGCTGAGCTTGGCGAGCCAATCATTATTTTGCACGGAGATATGCCCTTGCTTTCAGGCGCGGATCTGGACCAGGTGTTGCGGATGACGGCGCAGTCAGGTGGGCTTGTAATCGGCTGCGACAGGCGCTCTGTGGGCACTAATTTGCTGGCATTTGGGCCCGGAGCGCGACCGAGATTTGCGTTTGGTTCAAACAGCTGTAACAAACACCGCAACAATGCCAGTGAGGCGGGTATACCTGTTTCCATCGTACGGACAATGGGTATTGGGTTTGATGTCGATGAGCCTGGTGATCTTGCGCTGTTAATGGCGGAGCTGACCCCGGACTCGCCAGGACAAACAGCAAAGCTACTATTGCAAGGTGAATTGCGCCAGCGAATCGAGATGTTGTCAGATAGCATTGAAGACAGCGGCGTTGACAGTAATAATATCGATAACAACGGCCCCGATCAGGCCGGCGACGGGATAGCATTATGAAGAACTGGCCATTGCTCCGGCAGAGCGTATTGGGTGGCATTAGACTGAGCGATGATGAGGCCTTGGCTCTGGCGGACTTTGGCGACACGGCGGCGTTGGCCGGCGTGGCCAGTGAACTGCGGGATCGCGGCTGTGGCAATGTCATTACGTATTCTCGCAAGGTGTTCATTCCACTGACCCACTTGTGTCGAGATGTCTGCCACTACTGCACTTTCGCCCAAACACCGAAAAACATACCTCAGCCCTATATGCCCGTGGAAGAGGTTCTCGCTCTGTGCCGCCAGGGAGCAGAAATGGGGTGTCAGGAGGCCTTGTTCACCCTGGGAGAAAAACCCGAACTACGATATAGCACCGCGCGCAAAGCGCTGGCGGCAATGGGTTACGCTACCACTTTGGACTATGTTCGAGAGGTCGCGGCCAGAGTCGTGTCTGAAACCGGGCTGATACCGCACATCAATGCGGGTTGTATGACGTCCGAGGAAATCGCGAGTTTGCGCGATGTCAGTGCTTCAATGGGCATTATGCTGGAATCCGCCTCAAAGCGGCTTTGCGAAAAGGGTATGCCGCACTATGGTTCTCCTGACAAAGATCCGACGGTACGTCTTGAGACACTGGAATTAGCCGGCCAGGCCAGGGTACCTTTTACCTCTGGCATATTGATAGGCATCGGCGAAACCCGTCGAGAACGTATTGAATCCTTGCTTGCGCTGCGAGATGTGCATGAGCGCCACGGCCACTTACAGGAAGTGATCATTCAGAACTTCCGCGCCAAACCAAACACTCTGATGTCGCAGGCACCGGAACCCGATTTAAATGAACTGCTGTGGACCATTGCCGTGGCCCGGCTGGTGTTTGGCCCGGCCATGAATATTCAGGCTCCACCCAATCTCAGTCCCGGTGTTTTGCCGCAAATCGTAAATGCAGGCATTAATGATTGGGGTGGCGTTTCTCCGCTTACCCCCGATTTTGTGAACCCAGAGGCACCTTGGCCACATCTGGATAACCTGGCTCGCGAGACAGCAGCGGCTGGAAAATTCCTGGAGCAACGCCTCACCATATATCCTGAGTTTGCGCTTGATGCGAAGCAGTGGTTGGCGCCAAAACTACATAGCGTTGTAATGCGACAGATGGATAGTGGCGGTTTTGCGCGGCGAGACAATTGGTCCCCGGGGGAGGAACAAGCGGTGCCCCAGGTGGAGGCGCAGCTGCTGGCCAAAGCCGCCGGTTCACTATCGGTGTCTGCCGATTTGCGAAAAATTGTCGAGCGTTGCGAGCTCGGCGCGACGCTTGGGGAAGAGGATATAAGCCGCTTATTTACCAGCCGAGGAGATGATTTCACCTTTGTAGCACAGCGAGCCGACGCTTTGCGTGCGCAGGTGAATGGTGAATCGGTGAGTTACGTTGTTAATCGCAATATCAACTACACCAATGTGTGTTATTTCAAATGCCAGTTCTGTGCGTTTTCCAAGGGCAAAATGAGCGAAAACTTGCGTGGCAAGCCGTACGATATCAGTGCTGAAGAAATTGCCCGGCGCTGTGAAGAAGCCTGGAATCGCGGAGCCACTGAAGTGTGCATGCAAGGAGGAATTCATCCAGATTACACCGGCCAGACCTACCTGGATATCTTGCAAACGGTTCGACATGCAGCCCCGGATATGCACATTCATGCCTTTTCTCCGTTGGAGGTGTGGCAGGGTGCCAGCACACTTGGTTTAGGTGTTGAAGATTACCTTCGCCAATTGCAAGAAGCCGGTTTGAACACGCTGCCGGGCACTGCAGCAGAAATTCTGCACGACGAGGTTCGAGCAAAATTGTGCCCGGATAAACTCAATACAGCACAGTGGCTGGAAGTTATGGAGGCTGCTCACGCAGTGGGTTTCAAGAC
>JBALVT010000025.1:0-31514 GCA_036961345.1 Halioglobus sp. | reverse complement strand
CTGTATTAAACAGTGATTGCGTAGTTTTCAGGATTTCATGATCGGAGGTAGCTCCGGTACTGCATATACCGGGAAACTGCAAAATTTCCAACGGACTTAAGGGGCGGGATTGCGGCAGTTTTGCGGTGATGGTCGCACTTACTTCAAGAAGTTGTTCCAGTTGTTTCAGGTTGAGGTTCAGGTCACTGGCCCGCTCCGGGCTCGTTTGCAGGCGAACGAGAGTGTCGAGTTTTCCTCGGGAGAGCTTCGCGGTGGCTTGCTCACGCAATTTTGGTTCGAGTTGGCGTAATGCCTCCGGAAATTTAAAACTACAGTCCAGATATCGGTGGTTTACAGAGCGCAGCTCCACTGTGAGAACACCCTGGTCCGTTGCTTCGCTCTCCCGTGCAAAGGCTGTCATGCTAAAAATCATCGGCTGATCTCGTGTTTCCAGTTCAATTTCAATGGGAATGATTGTAACAGTTTGCCTTTGTTGCTCACAGGGGCGGCCGGCAAGGAGCGCGCGGCCGGGCGAAACCTTGCTTTACTGTGGTTTTATTGGACGCGCGGTTATCGCGCCGATCACGTATACTGCTGGCCCGATTTAATTGGAGTAATTTTCATGCAGCGTCCCAGTGGTCGTGCCGCCGAACAATTGAGAGACATAAACATCATTCGCAATTTTACCTGCCACGCCGAAGGTTCTGTTTTAGTTAGTTTTGGTAAAACGAAGGTAATTTGTACGGCGTCGGTAGAGCGGGGAGTCCCCCGCTTTATGCGCGGGCAAGGTCGAGGCTGGGTGACAGCGGAATATGGCATGTTGCCGCGGTCCACTGATTCCCGTATGGGCCGCGAGGCGAGCCGTGGCAAGCAGGGCGGCAGAACAGTTGAAATACAGCGTTTAATTGGCCGCTCGCTGCGTGCCGCTCTTGATTTAAACAAGCTGGGCGAACATACAATCACGATAGATTGCGATGTTATCCAGGCCGATGGCGGCACTAGAACGGCAGCTATTACCGGAGCAACCGTGGCCCTGGTCGATGCCATCAACTATCTGCAGCGGGAAAAATTAATTACCGGGGATCCCCTGCTGCAAATGATAGCGGCAGTGTCTGTGGGTATCTATGAGGGCGTACCGGTGTTGGACCTTGATTACCCGGAAGATTCGAAGGCGGATACCGATATGAATGTTGTAATGGGGGAATCGGGCAGCTTTCTTGAGGTCCAGGGGACTGCCGAAGGTGCGCCATTTGATCGTGAGGAATTGAACAGTTTGTTGGATCTGGCCCAACTGGGTGTCGCACAGCTTATTGCCAAGCAGCGTGAAGCCCTGGCCGGTTGAATCGAGGTTCTATAACTCGATATCGTAATCCATGATGACCGGCGCGTGCGTGGAAAACTCCTTGCTTTTGTAAATCGCGCCGTAATCAACTGAGTATTTTAAACCGCCAGAAATGATGTGAAAATCAGTGCGCCAGCCGTTGCTGCTTCTATCACCTTCCGGCCACCAACTGTACTCGTCGGTATCAGAATTGATTTCCCGAAAGGCATCCACATAGCCTCCCTCGATCAGCTCATCCATCCACTGGCGCTCTTCGGCCAGAAACCCGGAGGAGTTGCTGTTTTTCTCTGTATCTTGCAAATCGCCCGCGGTATGTGCGATCTGCCAGTTGCCGCAAATGATGAACTCGCGTCGTTTGTTCCGCACTTTCTGCAAATGACCTTGTAGCAGTTCGAAAAATTGTGATTTTCGGACCTGCTGGTCAGGCTTACCTGCTTCTGATCTGGGCGCTAGAAGACAGCCAACGCTCAGGTTTTCAAAATCGGCCTGAATGTAACGTCCTTCCATATCAAAATCTGCAAACCCCAGACCGGTCATAATGGCCTTCGGCAGCTCTCGGGTGTAGATCGCCACGCCATTTTCCTTGCCGTCTACGTCATCAAAGAAATAGGCGTTGTACTCGGAAGGGAAGTATAAATCTTCGCGCAGATCATATTCGGAACACTGTAGATCCTGGATGCACACGAAATCGGCATCCTGTTCTTTCAGCCACGTATAAAATCCTTTTTTTGCGGCATTTTTAACGCCGTCAGCGCTGAAACTGATGATCCTCATTAATGGCCCCTAATTTTTAGAGCGTGTATGATACCTGTGTTTAGCGCAGGGGAACACACCGTGGTTGAAGTCAGTTATGCGGGCATTCCTGTCCCGGTTTGATAGGTCTCGTCTTAATTGATTATGCCTGCGCAGGGCAGGTAGTCTTATAAATGACGGGACATACCATATATCTTTATACAACATATTCTTATTTTGGGGAAATTAATCCCGATTTCCCTACGTAGCGGAACCTGTAATGCATTCTTACCAGACCGAATTTATTGACTTGGCCAGGGCGCATAATGTGCTCAAGTTCGGCGAATTTACGCTTAAATCCGGGCGTATCAGTCCTTATTTCTTTAACGCGGGGGCTTTTTGCAGTGGCGGCGCTTTGGCCACTCTCGGGCGTTGTTACGCGCAAAGTATTGTTAGTTCAGGGATAGAGTTCGACGTCTTGTTGGGGCCCGCATATAAGGGTATTCCGCTGGCTACCGCCACAAGTGTGGCCATGGCCGAACACCACGGAATAGATATTCCCTTTGCCTATAACCGCAAAGAGGCCAAGAACCATGGAGAGGGGGGAACTTTGGTTGGTGCACCGCTTGAGGGAAGAATACTGATTATTGACGATGTTATAACCGCGGGAACCGCAGTTCGGGAGGTGATCGCAATGATTGAAGATAATGGTGCGCAGTTGGCGGGCGTCGCCATAGGCCTCGATAGACAGGAACGTGGAGCCGGCGAGCTATCGGCAATACAGGAAATTGAACAAATGCATGATGTACCGGTGCTGAGTATTATCAAGATGGAGCATATTATCGACTACCTCCAGGCGCAAGGTGGCGATTCCCATGAGGCGAGGGTATCCATGGAGGTTTACCGGGACCGCTACGGGGTGCAATCTTGTTAAAAATTGCTTTTGGCCATATATTCAAACTATGAAACTGACGAAAGTAAAAATTCTTTCTGTGTTGGGCACAGCGTTACTGCTGCTAGTGACACAGTTGGCGCACAGCCGATCAATGTATCGGTACATTAACGACCAGGGCAATGTTGTTCTCGGATATCAGGTGCCGACCGGCGATGTCAAAAAAGGTTATGAAGTTCTCAACGAAGACGGGATTGTGATCGAGGTGGTGCCCAGGGAGCTGACCGATGAGGAGCGGGCAAATGTCAGCGCCCAGGACAAAGTACTTGCTGCGGCCGATGCAGAAAAAGAGCGCCTTCGGCAATGGGATGAGTCGCTGCTATTGCGTTACAGCACAATAGAAGACATTGAAGCGGCACGTTCCAGGGCTCTGAGCTCACTGCTCATAAATGTCAGCATACTCAAGAGCAATACACGTTCACTCAAGCAGCAAGTCGAAAACTACCAGGCTCAGGCGGCTAATATTGAACGCAGGGGTGGAGAAGTCGATGTGCAGCGTCTCGCGGCCATCGAAGACTTGCAAGGTGAAATAGAAGCCACTGAGCGTTCAATCTTGGAAAGAAACAGGGAAATGGAAGAAGTTAAGGCAAAGTTCCAAATGGACATGGACCGCTTTGAACAACTATTGGACGTGGTAGCGCTGCGCCGTTCAATGCACTCAAACAGCACCGAATAGACACTGTGAGCTGTTTTATTTTGGCGGGCTAAAGGTTTTGCCTAACCTGCCCCGGCATGGGCTGGCTGACAGCTTCTTTGAAAAAGCCATGGATAATCAATTGCCACTGCTGCTGCCAGTCAGTGGTGGGGGGGCGTTCAAAACCGCTTCTGACGTATTGGGATATTCTGCCCTCGGCGGCTGATAGCAATAAGTTGGCCGCAGCGGCGAGTGGAATAACCGGTCTCAAACCTTCTTTTACCTCGGCCTCCCGCAGTACCTGCTTCAATTGAGTCTCGAATCGGTCAAAGAGTTGGGCAACCCTTAGATGCAGTCTCTGGGTTTCGCCGGTAAGTGCGTCGCCAGTAAGAATTCTGGTAATTCCTGGGTTGCGTTCGCTGAAAGCGAGCAGCAACATCAGCATCTTTTCGCAACGTTTTGCGGCAGTCGATTCTTCGTTGAGAATAATACTGATTCGTGTGAAAAGCGTCTCTTCAATGAATTCAATCAGACCTTCAAACATTTTCGATTTGCTGGGGAAGTGACGGTAGAGAGCCGCTTCAGAGACTCCAACCTGTTTTGCAAGGCCAGCCGTAGTAATACGATCGCAGGGGTTTGCCTCCAGCATTTGAGCCAGGGCTTCCAGAATTTGTTGACGACGTTGGGACTTCTTGGGAGGCATGACAATCCAGTTCAAAACGCACAGCAACTTATGCTAGCGATTACCTTGCACACCTGCAATGACTCAGAGGCTCAAAGGTGCAGATTTTTCCGCTAAACGGCAGATTAAACGCGAAAGCTTGTTTTTACTGCGCCGTTAGCTCCTGCGATTGGTGATTAGCGTGCCCACACCCTGGTCGGTAAAGATCTCCAGGAGGACGGCGTGAGGGATTCTACCATCGACGATATGAGCGCTGGCCACGCCACTTTTTACGGCATCAAGCGCGCAGCCTATTTTGGGAAGCATGCCACCACTGATGGTGCCATCTTCGATAAGGTCATCGACCTGCTCGGTACTTAGGCCAGTGAGAATTTGCCCTTGTTTGTCGAGTAGTCCGGCGACGTTAGTCAGCAACATCAGCTTTTCCGCGCCCATAACTTCGGCAATTTTACCCGCCACCAGATCAGCGTTTATATTGTAGGTATTGCCCTCATTGTCGGCCCCTATCGGGGCAATGACCGGTATAAAATTGCTATCGAGAATCACGTTCAAGACCTCTATATCAATTTGGTCGACTTCGCCCACATGGCCGATATCGACAATTTCAGAAGCGCCCAGGTCTGGACTGTAGCGATTAACCTGTAGTTTTCGTGCTCGAATAAGTTGGCCGTCTTTGCCCGTAACACCGATGGCCTTACCGCCATTGCGACTTATCGATGAAACGATTTCTTTGTTAACTGCTCCTCCGAGAACCATTTCAACGACGTCCATGGTTTGGGAGTCGGTGACGCGCATGCCATTGACGAACTCGGTTTGAATATTGAGCTTTTCCAGCAGTGAGCCTATTTGCGGGCCCCCGCCATGAACAACAACCGGGTTCATTCCAACCAATTTCATCAGCACAACATCGCGGGCGAAGCTCTCGTGCAGCTGGGCATCTGTCATGGCGTTGCCGCCGAATTTCACCACCACAGTCTTGCCGGTAAAATGTTGAATGTACGGCAGCGCCTCGGTTAATACGTGGGCTATATTAAGTGCGGATTCGCGATTGAGTGACATAGTATTTCCGTTATTGGGCGCGACGCTGTGAGGGCTTCATTAGATCAGGCTTTCGTGTAGCGCCTGTAAATGTGTCGCGCAGGTGTTAAAACTCAAGGTCTAGGCTGGGGTCAATGAGCGCCAGTTGTGCCCGGAACTCACTTTTTACCGCCTCGAGAGTATTTTCGTCTGTGGCCTCGAAGCGCGCCGTCAGTGCCGCTGTGGTATTGGAGGCACGCAGCAGTCCCCAGCCATGTTTGTAGTCGACCCTAATCCCGTCCAGGGTATTAATCTTGCCGTCAGGGAAGTCAGCATTATGGACAACTTTTTCCATAATCGAAAACTTTCTGGACTCTTCGATGGGGATGATAATCTCCGGTGTGCTGACGCTGACCGGAAGCTCGGATAAGGCCTCGTCGAGGCTGGCGCCACTGGTGCTGAGAATTTCAGCGAGTCGGCCGGCGGCATACATGCCATCGTCAAAGCCATACCAGCGCTCCCCAAAAAACATATGGCCAGAGAACTCCCCTGCGAGTAATGCCCCGGTTTCGCGCATTTTTTCTTTCATGAATGCGTGCCCGGTTTTCCATAAGACCGGCCGGCCACCAAATTTCGTGATTACCTGTGACAGGTTTCGGCTGCACTTCACATCGAAAATAACATCTGCTCCAGGGTTTCGTGACACCACATCCTGCGCAAAAATCATCAGCAGGGAGTCTGACCGGACAATTTTCCCTGTGCCAGTCACTACTGCCAGGCGGTCACCGTCGCCGTCAAAGGCAACACCAAAGTCCGCTTGTTGGTGTTCCACCATGGTAACCAGGTCAGCCAGATTGTCTTCGTTTGAGGTATCGGGCGGGTGATTGGGGAAACGGCCATCAATTTCACAATATAACGGGATAACTTCGCAGCCCAGTTCCTCGAACAGTTGAGGGGCCACTTGGCCGGTGACGCCGTTGCCCGCGTCAATGACGATCTTGAGTGGCATCGCGATGGCCACATCACTTACTATTTCTTCGATATAAGCGGGCACAATATCTTCGCGTATGGTGCGTCCCGAACCCCGGGTAAATTTGCCTTCTATGGCGCGGTCACGAATTTTTTGAATATCACCTGCCGCCAGTGTTTGCTCTGCGAGCACAATTTTAAAGCCGTTATCCTGGGCATCATTGTGACTGCCGGTTACCATCACGCCTGACTTGCAGTGCAGATGGCGGGTGGCAAAATACAACAAGGGGGTGGGCACTACCCCGATGTCGATAACGTCCCGACCGCTTTCCATCAAGCTTTTTATCAACGCAGTTTTGATACGTGGACTGGAGGATCTACCGTCAGCGGCGACTATAATGGCCTGTTGTCCAAGCTCTTCGGCCAAAGAGCCAATAGCGCCGCCGATTTTTCCGACCACTTCATCAGGTAACTCGGTTTTCGCCTCGCCGCGAATATCGTAGGCGCGAAATATATGGTCCGGAAAACCCGATTGGCTGCGTGATGCCCCCCCGGAGCTTGGGGCAATGTCCAGTTCCAACTCCTCTTCCTCATCGTCAATCATACTGTCAGAGTGATACATTGGATTGCTTAAGTCAGACGTGGGTGTAAATGAGACGTCAGGCGGTGGGGCGACCCCAGCGGGCGCATTGCTCTGGCGCAGCGACCTGAGTGTTGCCCGGCGCAGCTGCTTGGCAATGGATACCAGCTCCGGTATTTTGAGTACAAGTGGCGTTTTCACCGTCGCAGCGGAAATGACTTTATCGATTTCTGTTAGCAGTGTTCGCGGAAAGAGGAGCAGCGCGATCGCGGCCGCTGCGATCGCGGCCAGAATCAGCAGTCCAAACACGGCCATAATAGGCATAGAGTCAACGGCCAGGGTCTGTAGCAATTGCTCAGAGGGAGTAAAGCCCAGGCGCCAGTTGGTATCCTCGATCACGGCTTGATTGGTGTATTGCTGGACATCGCCGCTGCCCGCGATCGCTATTTCGTCTACCCGCTCCCTGGGGGCACCGGCCTGTAAGTACTGAAGAAGTATTGAGCGCCCCAGTGTGGGATCCAGGGCGTTGAGCTCATCGACCAGCAGTTGGTTGTCTATTGTGCCGATGATGACTGCGCGACGTTCCTCGATGCGCGGGTGCGATACCAGATAGGCCAGAGACGTCAGCCAGCGCCCCTCGAATTGGTAGGCCTCGGGCAAGGTCAGTTCCCCAACGCTGGTGCGGCGTACCAGATCAACTTCAATATGGTTGCGCAGGCCCTCATTGCCACTTTCAAAATTCGCTGTACCCATTTCTCCAATCGGCAGAATACGCAAGCTAATCACTTCGGGGAAATAATCCAGCATAGTCTGTTCTATCAAAGCCAGATTGTTGCCGGAATCTCCGCCGATTGCCGATAGAGCCAGAGGCGATTGTGCCGCCCCTTGCATGCGTGATCCCAGCCTGAAGACCAGTTGTTTCACGTTTACGGCCTGCTGGGTTGCGTAGGCCTGCGCCACCTGTTCTATCTGTATTTTTTGGAGCGCGGGCTCGCGCATTGTTAACAGATAAGCGAAGGCTGCCAGTATCGGTACCAATACTACCAATAGAGCAATGGCAGTGACGCGACGATAGGCATTGCCAGAGGAACTGATTCCCTGGGGGCTGGTGGTGTTCTTTATTTTTTTATCAGACTTCAGCATGTATATGAAAAACTTCAGTAATTATGCGGTTAATGATATTACGGGGGCAGGTATTCTGATATGTACAATTGCGCCTTATTTTTGGACGCGTCAACCTTTTGCAGCCATAACCGCAGCAATCCGGTCGATAATCTGACGTGCTATTGTTGGTTTTCCAGCGCGTTCCAGCGGTTCTTCGCCCCCGGGCCAAACGACAATCACCTCGTTGTCGTCGCTGTTAAAGCCGGTCTCACTGCCGGATACATCGTTAGCAACTATCATATCGAGACCTTTGCGCTCCATCTTACCCTTGGCATAAGTAAGAACATCGTTGGTTTCAGCGGCGAAGCCCACGGTAAATGGTCGCGGGTCACTGGCCGAGACACTCGCGACAATGTCGGGGTTGCGAATGAGCTCAATGGACAGGTGTTCCGGCCCTTTTTTGATTTTTTGTTGTTCAGTATTGGCGGGGCGGTAATCCGCAACCGCGGCACAGGCGATAAAAATGTCACAATCTGACAGAAGTTCCTGGCATTTTTCCAGCATATCAACCGCACTTTGCACGTTGTGGCGAGTCACATATTCTGGCGGCTCCAGATTGACAGGTCCGCTCACCAATGTGGTGAGCGCCCCTGCATCCACCGCAGCTTGAGCAAGCGCGTAGCCCATTTTTCCAGAGCTGTGGTTTGAAATATAGCGTACCGGGTCCAGCGCTTCGCGCGTTGGCCCGGCGGTGATAATCACACGCTTGCCTTCGAGTGCACGGCTGCGAAACTGCGCGGCGGCGCTTTCGGCGATCTTTTCAGGCTGCTCCATACGCCCCGGGCCGACATCGCCACAGGCCTGCTCACCCTCAGCAGGTCCTATAAAGGCAATTCCTCGGGCCGATAGCGTGGCAATGTTGTCGACGGTAGCCTGATCTCGCCACATTTGCTGATTCATCGCCGGTGCGATCAATTGTGGCGCCGCCGTCGCCAGGGCTACGGTGGTGAGCAGGTCGTCGGCACGGCCTGTGGCCAGACGGGCTATCAGATCCGCAGTAGCCGGTGCAATCAAAAACAGATCAGCCCAGCGCGCAAGTTCAATGTGTCCCATGCCGAGCTCAGCCTCGGTGTCCAGTAATTGCGTGTGTACCGGATGCCCTGATAGAGCCTGCAGAGTGAGCGGCGTAATAAATTCCTGTGCGCCATGGGTCATAATTACCCTGACATTGGCGCCGCGTTCCTGCAGTGCTCGAACAAGTTCTGCTGATTTGTATGCGGCGATACCGCCGCTGACACCCAGCAGTACATTGCGATTGAATAGATGTGCCATTTGTTTTGCCCTGGGGGGAAAATAGCCTAAGGGATGAGAAAGATACCATTGCAATGCGGTTTTTGACACAGCAATGGGTCAGCGGTGGGCTCAGGGAGGAGCGCGATGAGTATTGCCAATTGGGCCAATGGTGAGTCGCCAAGGGACAAGCTGTTAGGCCGCGGCGCAAAAGCCTTGTCTGATGCCGAAATTCTGGCCTTGTTGCTCGGTACAGGCCATCGGGGTTGTGATGCGGTGGAGCTGGCGCGACAACTGCTGTCCCAGTTTGACGGCCTGTGCGGTGTTCTGGCCGCCGATCGGCTCAGTCTTAAAGCCCTGCCGGGGATGGGAGATGCCAAGTATGCCCAAATATGTGCCGCGCTGGAACTGGGCAGACGGCAGGCGCTGGCGTCTGCATGTGAGCGGGATATTTTGTCCAGCCCTGAAAGTACCCAGCTCTTTTTACAACACCACCTGGGCGGACGTCATCGTGAAGTTTTCTGCTGTATTTTTCTGGATAGTCAGCATCAGGTGCTGCGCTGTGAGGATTTGTTTTTCGGGACTCTCGATGGCGCTGCGGTATACCCCAGGGAAGTAGCGGTGCGAGCGCTGCAATACTGTGCCGCGGCGGTCATTTTCGCGCATAATCACCCCTCGGGTGTGGCCGCGCCCAGCACTGCCGACAAACGCATCACCGATCGGCTGTGTGAAGCCTTGGCCCTACTTGATATCAGAGTGCTTGATCACATCATCATTGGCCGCGGAAAAGCCTATTCTTTTGCCGAGGCCGGGCTGTTGTAGAGGTAGACCTTTCCGTGGTTTTTCTTGCTATGACCGATCCCTTCTGGTATAAAGTCGCGCTCCGCGAAGCTGGGGTCCCAAAAAGACACCAAAGCATCATCATTTTTTTAACTTTCCCGCCTCGGTTGGGAATAACTAGTGTGAGTGATTGAGTCATGGCTAGAGTATGTGAAGTTACTGGAAAACGTCCGGTATCTGGAAATAATGTTTCACACGCAAAAAACCGCACCCGTCGCCGTTTTTTGCCGAATCTGCACCACCACCGTTTCTGGATTGAATCCCAGAAGCGTTTTGTCAGCCTGCGCGTTTCCAGCAAGGGCATGCGCATCATCGACAAAAAGGGCATAGAGCAGGTATTGGAAGATATCCGCGGTCGTGGCCAAAAGGTTTAATCGGCTAGGCGAATAGGAGAGAGATTATGAGAGAGAAGGTTAAAATGGTTTCGTCAGCTGGCACAGGCCACTTTTATACAACTGACAAGAACAAGCGTACGACTCCAGACAAACTGGAAATGAAGAAGTACGATCCTGTTGTCCGTAAGCACGTCATGTACAAGGAAAGCAAAATCAAGTAATCGATTTTTGCCAGCAAGATCTGAAAACCTCGGATATTTGCCCGAGGTTTTTTTTGCCTGAAATTTGGCCAGGTGGTATTGCGTCTCAAAAGCCCGGTCCGCCACAGAGCTGCGGCCCCCAGAATTTACAGCTCTTTTTTGTCGCACCCTCGAACTGCACTATCGGGTAAGGGCATCTCTGGCTACACTGGCGCACATGCCTGAACTACCAGAAGTGGAAACCACCCGCAGGGGGGTAGAACCCTATAGCCTGAATCAAGACATTTGCCGTCTTGAGGTCAGAGAATCGCGCTTACGTTGGCCGGTTCCTGCCGACTTGCCTCAAATACTGGAAGGTCAGCGTATTCTGGCAGTGGATAGGCGGGCGAAATATCTCTTGTTCCGAACGGCCCCAGGAACCTTGTTGGTGCACCTAGGCATGTCGGGCTCGCTGCGAGTGATGAACAGCGCTGCCCCCCCCAAAAAGCACGACCACATCGATATTCACCTGAGCAATGAGCACTGTCTGCGTTTTAATGATCCCAGGCGCTTTGGCAGCTTTTTATGGCAGGCAAACGGCGAGCAGCACACGCTGTTAAGCGCGTTGGGGCCTGAGCCTTTGTCCCCCGAATTTGACGGTGAGCTGCTCTATAACAAATCCAGAGGGCGAAAAATCCCTGTTAAAAGCTTTCTAATGGACGGAAAAGTAGTGGTTGGCGTTGGTAATATTTACGCAAACGAAGCCCTATACAGCTCGGGAATTCGTCCCGACCGCAGTGCCGGGCGAATTTCACGCGAGAGATATGACGAGCTTGCCTCACAAGTGAAGCGAGTGCTCACTTCGTCTATAGAGCAGGGCGGAACTACACTAAGGGACTTTGTAGGCGGTGATGGTAAGCCCGGGTACTTCGCTCAAAAACTCCATGTCTATGGCCGTGAGGGACAGCCCTGCAGAGCCTGTGGCAGCGTGTTACGAGGCGTGCGTCTGGGTCAGCGAGCGACGGTCTTTTGCGTAGCCTGCCAGCGCTGAAGAAGCTACACTGTAAAAAAAGCTATTGGTACGTATAGGGAACATGGGGAACTCGATAATGAAAATAAGAGCAAAATCGCATCGCGCAATCATTGCCTTGATGGCTACTTGTTTATTACTGCCGCAAACACTTTGGGCAGAGCGCAAGACAACAATAGATGAGAGCCCACATGCGGGTATTATGGCGGCAGATTTGGTGGTGGCCAGACCCGTAGGTGTATTGGTTACAGTGGCCGGTACCGCAGCGTTCATCGTCAGCTTACCCTTTACTTTGTTGGCGGGTAACGCCAGCGATGCGGCGGAGAAGTTGATGATAGGTCCGGCGAAGACTACTTTCGTGCGCTGCTTAGGCTGCACCAATGCCGGTTACAGCTATCGGGATATCGACAAAAACACGGCTCGTAAAGAAAGAATTGCCCTGGAAGAGGCCGAAGCTAGTGCCATGGCTTCTGAATAAGCTGGCGTATTAAATCGACTGGGTAAATTGAAGTTCACCAGAGAATCAGTGGATTAGCTGGCGAACCTCTGCGCCAAAGCCGCAGCTACAGGCTTGGGAACAAAAGGCGTTATATCGCCTCCCATCGCGGCGATCTCCCGAACTAACGACGAAGAAATGTACGACAGGTGGTCAGGCGGCGTTAAAAAGACGCTCTCGAACTGCGGATACATAGCGCGATTCATATTGGCCAGCTGAAATTCATATTCAAAATCCGCCGACGTGCGCAGGCCGCGCAATACACAATGAGAGCCCTGGCTCTTGGCGAAATCCACCAGCAAATTGTTAAACCCGACGATTTCCACATTGTCCAGATGGGCAAATGACTGAGCGCATAGCTCGATACGTTGCTCCAGACTAAACATCGGAGTTTTCTTCTCGCTGAAGGCAATGGCGATTATTACCCGATCAAAAAGCCGTGATGCACGTTCGGTGAGATCCACGTGGCCATTGGTGACCGGATCAAAGGTGCCGGGATAAATAACAGAGTGGCTTTTCATGGCGGGGCCCAAATGGAAGCGAGCTGCGGATGGTAAACAATTTACTCCATGGGTACAACGAAGCTCATGCGGCTCCCGTGGTGTAAAGTCTGCAGGCCACGCCTCCGGTTATTTTTTCTCGATGAATGTTCCAGTGCGAAGATAGCTCGGCAAGTGTTTCCTGGGCCGGAGTCTCGATATAAATCAAGGCGTCAGGCGCAAGAAGTTCGGATGCTTGCAATTGCAGGCATGTGGGGAGAACAAGACCACAATGGAAGGGTGGATCAATAAACACGATATCCAGTGCCTTCGCGTCTCGGGTCAGGTAACCCTTGGCACTCTCTAGGTGGCAGGTGGCGAGCCCAGTGGCTTCCAATGTTGCCAGGTGTTCATTAATTTGTGAGATTGCTGTGGCTGAGTTATCGATAAAATCGACATGTTGGGCTCCGCGCGACAGCGCCTCCAGGCCGAGAGCCCCACTACCGGCAAACAGATCTGCACAGTTGGCTTCGTTGATCATTGGGGCCAGCCAATTAAACAGTGTCTCGCGCATTCGATCCCCAGTCGGCCTGAGCCCCTCCGCGGCGGTAAACTCGAGCTTTCGGCTGCGCCACCGGCCGCCGATAATGCGCAATTGGCTCTTATGATTACCGGTGCAATGTTGCCTGGTTTTGGATCTTGCCATTTATTCGATTCACGCAAGAGTGGTAAGATGGGTTTTTGCGGAAGTCCTTCTGCACACTCTAACACACGATAATTATGAAGTTTTTCAAACGAAAAAAACCTGTGGCCGCTCCTCTCGAAGCCGCTGATGACAAAGCCAATCAGCCAACGCCGGATACAGCGACGTCGGTGCCTGAGCCTGCCGAGCCCCCTCAACCCGTTGAGCTTGCCTTGCCGGATACCCCCGAGCCGGTAAAAACTGTTGAGTCAGCAATCACTGACATCTCCGGAGCGCTTAAGCCCGCCGAGGCAGCGCTTGAACAAGCGGCTGTGCAGCTGGATGATTTTGCGGACAAAACTTCAATAAGCGTTGTTGCTGCTGTGTCCGAGCTTGAAAATGGGAAGCCTGCCCCGGAGCCTGCGCTCGACTCAGGTTCGGCGCTGGTGGCGCCCACTGCTACTCCACTGGCAGACTTGCCTCCGGAAGATGGGTTTTTTATCCGAATACGTCGAGGTCTTAGCCGGACCAGTGACAGCCTCTTCAGCGGGCTAGGCAATCTTTTTCTGGGTAAAAAAGAGATAGACGCCGAATTACTTGAGGAATTGGAATCGCGGTTGTTGATGGCGGATGTTGGCGTAGATGCCACGATGGATATCATCGATAGCTTAACTCAGCGCGTGTCTCGCAAAGAATTGACGCACCCCGAAGCACTGCAAAGTGCACTGCGCGAGGAGTTACTGCAACTGCTAAAACCTTGCCAGCAACCCTTGGACGTTGCGGGCAAGAAGCCCTATGTGATTTTGATGGTTGGTGTGAATGGGGTGGGGAAAACCACAACCATTGGAAAATTGGCCAAGCGGTATAAGGCCGAGGGTCGATCGGTAATGTTGGCGGCCGGCGATACATTTCGAGCCGCTGCGGTAGAACAGCTGCAGGTATGGGGTGAGCGTAATGAGGTGCCGGTAATTGCGCAACATACAGGGGCGGATAGCGCATCGGTTTTGTTTGACGCTCTGCAGGCGGCTCAGGCTCGAGGCGTCGATGTCTTGATTGCAGATACTGCGGGAAGACTGCACAACAAAGACAATCTGATGGAGGAGCTTAAGAAGGTTGTCCGGGTAATGGGTAAATTGGACCCGTTGGCGCCCCACGAGGTAATGCTCGTGCTGGATGCTGGCACAGGGCAGAACGCCCTGGCGCAGGCCACTCATTTTCAGAAGGCCGTGGGCGTATCGGGTATTAGCTTGACCAAGCTTGATGGCACCGCCAAGGGCGGTGTTATTTTCGCCATCGCCAAGAAGCTGAGTTTACCCATTCGTTTTATCGGGGTTGGTGAATCGGCGCAAGACCTGCGGCCCTTTGATGCTGAGCAATTTATAGATGCTTTGTTTTCCGTGGCCGTCGACTCAAAATGATTCGTTTTGATCGTGTCAGTAAGCGCTACGGAGAGGGACGCGATGCCCTGCGTGAGTTGAGTTTTGCGATCGAAAAGGACGAGTTGGTTTTCCTGACAGGCCATTCCGGCGCGGGCAAGAGCACGCTCCTAAGGCTCATAATGCTAATGGAGCGGCCCACCCGGGGCCAAGTTGAAGTAAACGGAAAAAATTTGAAATCTATGGGGTCTCGGGCAATACCCGCTCATCGCCGTGGTATCGGTGTTGTATTCCAGAATCACCAGCTTTTATATGATCGCAGCGTGTTCGACAATGTTGCCCTGCCTTTGATTATTGGCGGATATGACCATCGCGAAGTGGGTCGACGAGTCCGTGCGGCCTTGGATAAAGTCGGTTTGCTTGCGCGGGAAAGCTCCATGCCCATAACCCTGTCTGGTGGTGAACAACAGCGGGTGGGAATCGCCCGCGCGGTGGTGGGCAAGCCCAACATTTTGCTGGCTGATGAGCCCACCGGAAACCTCGATCCAGCCTTGTCCGCGGAAATAATGCAGTTGTTTGAGGAGTTCAACCGGGTCGGAGTCACGGTACTGATTGCCAGTCATGATCTTGTTCTGATCTCCCGCCTACATCACCGTATTCTCACCTTGCGCGACGGTGGCCTGGTGTCGGGAGCGCCAGACTGATGGCCCGCGCAGGCGGCAGTGCGCGGCGCGAGGGAGCGGTTCACAGCCATACCGGATTCTATGATCGATATCATGCCTGGCTCAGACATCATCGCTTGTCGGCGGCAGATAGTCTGCGACGATTATTGGATAAACCACTATCGAGTTTGCTGACCTGGCTGGTTATCGCCATCGCCATGGCGTTGCCGGTGGGTATGAATGTTGCCCTTGAGAATGCGCGTTCAGTGAGTGTCAGCTGGGATCGTCCGGCGCAAATTTCCTTGTTTCTGCACAGTGAAATTTCCTTGGAGCCGGCACGTCATCTGGCTTTGCAATTGGCCAGTCGTGATGACATTGTCGATGCCCGCCTGATTTCCAGCGATGATGCCCTGGCTGAATTTCGCCAGCTGTCCGGATTTGGCGACCTGCTCGATAGTCTGGATCAAAACCCCTTGCCCAATCTCATCATTGTGTCACCAGCAAGCGCGGTAGCCGGAGCTCAGATGGAGAGCTTGCAAGCTTTGCTGCAGGCCATGCCCCAGGTAGAACAAGCGGTTCTCGACATGGAGTGGGTGCAACGTTTAACCGGGTTGATGGCTCTGAGTCGGCGCATTGTACTGGCGGTGGGTGCGTTGTTAACACTCGGCGTCATTCTTATCCTGGGTAATACCATTCGTCTGGCCATTGAGAGCCGCAGGGATGAAATTGTGATTGTGAAATTGGTGGGTGGCAGCAACTCCTTTGTGCGTCGACCCTTTCTATATACCGGCTTGTGGTATGGCGTGGGAGGTGGCTTGTTTGCGGGGTTGCTGGTAAGCGCATCCCTATGGTTTATGGCGGAGCCTGCCCATGCGCTGGCTCAGCTATATCAAAGTGGCTTTGAAATAAGAGGCCTGGGGATTATGGGCAGCCTGAATTTGATCATACTGGGTGGTTTATTGGGGCTGACGGGCGCGTGGTTGGCGGTTTCGCGTCATTTGAGCGAAATTGAGCCACGATAACTACTTTTACGGGATAATTGGTGGTTTTTAGTCGAGCGGTTGCTGGCAAGTGAGCCCCAGCCGGGGGTAAATGCTTGCAAGGCAACGCGGTCAGTTCTCTAAACTATTGTTTTTTATCAATAATAGTTTGAATTATGTCTCAAAATGGAACTTTCTCTGAATTAGCACTCTAACCTAAAGAGTGCTAATATTGCGTTGATAAAACATGGAGAAACCAGATGAGTAAAAGTCTGTTACCTATCGATCAGATGGTTCCTGGAGCCAATCTTCCCGCCTATGTTCAGGCGGTAGGTAGTATTTCGGTACTTACGGTCGAGCGCGAGCGTGAGTTGGCTGAGGATTTGTATTACAACGAAAACCTGGAAGCGGCCCGCGAATTGGTGATGTCACACCTGCGCTTTGTGGTGCACATTGCCAGAAGTTATTCCGGCTATGGTTTGGCTGAAGCGGATTTGATCCAGGAAGGCAATGTTGGCCTTATGAAGGCCGTCAAACGATTCAACCCTGAAAAAGGCGTGCGCCTGGTTTCTTTTGCCGTTCACTGGATCAAGGCAGAGATGCACGAGTATGTGCTGCGCAATTGGCGCATCGTAAAAGTGGCGACCACTAAAGCGCAACGCAAGTTGTTTTTCAATCTGCGCAGTGCCAAGAAAAGTTTGTCCTGGTTGAGTGCCGTAGAGGCACAGGCAGTTGCGGATGATTTGGGTGTGGATGTAAAAGAAGTGCATCGGATGGAGAGCCGGCTGACCAGCCGCGATGTGGCGTTTGATAGCCCATTGGATTCCGACGATGATGATAGCTGGCATGCACCTCAGTATTTTTTGGAAGATAAATCTGCCGATCCGGCCCAGCAGTTGGAATCTGCCGACTGGCAGGAAAACAGCGAATCACAGTTGCACGCGGCGCTGTCAGATCTCGATGAGCGCAGTCGCAATATTCTGGCCCAGCGTTGGTTGGCCGAGGAGAAGGCAACTCTGCACCAGTTAGCGGCGCAGTACGGTGTATCTGCGGAAAGAATCAGGCAGCTTGAGCAAAATGCCATGAAGAAGCTGCGCGTGGCTATTGCGGCGTAATCCAAAGGCTGTAACCCATGGCAAAACTGTTTATTTTACTGGGCTCGCTTAGCGGTATGCTGGCGGTGGGGTTTGGCGCGTTTGGTGCGCATGCGCTGAAGGCCAGATTAGACGATTACTCCATGGGTGTCTTTGAGACCGCAGTTCAGTATCACTTTTACCACAGCTTTGCTTTATTGATTGTGGGTATTCTGGCCTTGTCACAACCACAGACTGTTCTTTTGAAGAGCAGCGGTTGGTTATTTTTTATTGGTCTGTTTATTTTTTCCGGTAGTCTTTATATTCTCAGCCTAACGGGTCTGCGTTGGCTCGGTGCTGTTACGCCTTTGGGTGGCTTGGCCTTTCTCGGTGGTTGGGCGTGTCTGGCAGCGGCGAGCTGGAAGTTTATAAGCTAGAACCGTACCCGGACCGTATCTGATGACTGAGGTAACAGACAAACGACGACCCATACGCAGCTACGTGTTGAGAACTGGCCGCATGACACAGGGTCAGCAAAGAGCGTTTGATACCGGTTGGCAACTACGGGGGCTGGAACACGGCGACGGACTGATTGATGCGCGGGCGACTTTTTTACGCCCGGGCCCACTTGTTCTAGAAATAGGTTTTGGTATGGGTGCGTCTCTGGTCGAAATGGCCGTTGCGGCGCCCGAGCAAAACTTCATTGGTATTGAAGTACACAAGCCGGGTGTTGGTAAATTACTGGCCACCATGGAAGAGAGTGGCGTAGACAACATCCGGGTTTATTGTCATGACGCTGTCGAGATACTTCGCGATTGCATTGCAGATGACTCTTTAGACACCATACAGATTTTTTTCCCCGATCCCTGGCATAAAAAAAAGCACAATAAACGTCGACTTATACAACCCGATTTTGTGCAAGGCTTAAAAGCGAAGCTAAAACCCGGCGGTATGTTACATCTGGCGACAGACTGGGAAAACTACGCCGCGCAGATGATGGAAGTATTAAGTAACGCGCAGGGGTTTCGCAATTGTTATTCTGGAGCGGAATTTGCCCCGCGACCTGAGCATAGGCCATTAACCAAATTTGAACGACGCGGCGAGCGGTTGGGGCATGGCGTTTGGGATTTGATGTTTGAGCGCAGTGTCTAAGTTTTAATCGACAAAAAACTCGCCCACCACCGAATCGAGAAAGCGCCTGCCTAGTTCGGTGGCCCGAATCCAATCACCGTTGCGTGACAATAAACCTTTTTCGTACTGCCTGCTCAATTGTGGTTCCAGGTTCTGGGCGGTTAATCCAGTGTAAGATTCGAACTGACTCAGCGAAAAGCCTTCATTCAGGCGCAGTGCATTGAGCATAAATTCCCCGGAAATATCAGCCTTGTCCAGGGTCCGGCTTTGCGACAGGTAACTGCCATCCGCTGGGGCGAGATACTCCTTGGGTTGTCGCCGCTTGGCATACCGTATGACGTTATTTTCTCCATCCGTAATTTTGCCATGCGCGCCGGCACCGATGCCCAGGTAGTCGCCGAATCGCCAATAATTGGTATTGTGCTGGCAGGCGAATCCAGGTTTACTCCAGGCAGACACCTCATACTGCGAAAGACCCGCTGCTGTGAGCAATTGTTCGCCGTGGTCCTGAATGTTTGCGAGTGTGTCTTCTACCGGTAATATCGGCGGTTGTTTGTAGAATTTGGTATTGGGCTCGATGGTCAATTGATACCAGGATAGATGAGGCGGCTTGTGTGTCAGGGCAGTTCGAAGGTCTGAACCAGCATTTTCAGCAGTTTGATTTGGTAATCCGTGCATCAAATCCAGGTTAAATTGCTTGAAACCTGCCCTCTTCGCCATTTCTATTGCAGCATGTGACTGATCACTGTTGTGAATGCGCCCCAGTTTCTCAAGCTGCTCGTCCTGAAAACTTTGAATGCCCAGTGATAAGCGATTGATGCCAGCGTTGAAAAACCCTTCAAACTTATCTGCCTCGGCACTGCCGGGGTTGGCTTCCATGGTCGCTTCAAGAGTTGGTGAAAATTCCAGTTTCTGCCGTAAGCCCAGCATCAGATGTTCAAGAGCTTGAGTTGAGATCAGGCTCGGCGTTCCTCCCCCGATGAACAGCGTATCTATCGATCGGTTCTGGACGTGGTGCAAATCGTTTTCAAGATCTTCTAGCAGGGCATCAATGTATTTGCTCTGCGGTATTTCGTCAGTCTCATGCGAATTAAAATCGCAGTAAGGACATTTTTTTTCACACCAGGGGAAATGTATATAGAGGCCTAGAGGGGGGAGCGGTCGCTGGGACATTGTTGTCAGCTGCGCAAGGCGTCCAAAAGTTTTACACATGCGCGCGCCCGATGGCTGATGCGATTCTTTTCGCCCGAGTCAAGCTCTGCAGAGCTACACTGATATTCGGGTAAATAAAACAATGGGTCATAACCGAAGCCATTTTCGCCCCGGGGCGACGATAGAATAAGTCCCTCCCAGCTGCCCTGGCAGATCACGGGTGTTGGGTCTTGCCAGTGGCGCATATAGACAAGAACACACTGGAAGCGAGCAGTGCGTTGTGGCTCTGGAACGTCGTGCAGTTGCGCAAGAAGCTTCTGATTATTCCTGGTATCTGCGCCGGGCTCACTTTGTGGTCCCGCATACCTGGCAGAATAAATGCCGGGGGCACCATCCAGGTAATCAACTTCCAAACCCGAGTCGTCCGCCAGTGCCGGCAGTCCAGTATGTTTTGCAGCCGCCCGCGCTTTGATAATTGCATTCTCGACGAAGCTTAAACCATCTTCGGGAACCTCGGGTACGTCGTACACCGATTGAGATTCTACCTGCATATCGAGGGGTGCAAGCAGTCGACCAAATTCCCTCAACTTACCTGCATTGCCACTGGCCATGACGACAATATGTTGTTTCGAATTCTCCGGCATCAGTTGATGTACAGCTGGTGCTTGAATTTGAACGTGAAGGTTTCGCCCGCATTGTCAGGACGGAAATCAATTTCAAAAAAACGCCACTCTTCATTGATAAACTTGAATTCAGCGATGTAGTAAATGGCATCGCCTTCGCGAATTTCCTCGAAGCTGAGAAATTGATTTTGGATCAAATCCCAGGTTCGTCCTTTCAACAACATGGTTCTGGCGGGGTTGCCGTCTGCGCTTGTATCGAGCACAGACAAATTGATAATGGCGCGTTTTTCGCCGCGGGTAATGCCGTAGCTCCCCGCCACGGATGGATCTAAAAACGTCGTATTGACGACTGCGTAATGTAGCTCATAGGGCCCAAACTTCTCAAATTGCTGCGCTTGAGCGCTGGCCATTGTTAGTATGGTGTAAGCGAGACAAATCAGGTATTTTCGAATCATCTTTATCTCATCGACTTATATGGTAGATCGCGGTAGTTGCAAACAGGTTCGGCCAGCGCGACGCCAATAGTGGTTTGCGCTTGGAATTGCCTACTGTTTCCCTGGCCAGAATACGGATTCCCTTCTCACCACAAAGTGACTCGAAGTCCTTTACGGTGCAAAAATGGATGTTGGGTGTGTCATACCAGCTGTAGGGCATAAATTTGGATTGGGGCATTTTGCCACGCGTACCCAGGTGCCAGCGGCAGCGCCAATGACCAAAGTTAGGGAAGGTAACGACACATTCCCTGCCAATCCTGAGCATTTCCTCAAGCACCCGGTCAGGGTGATGCAACACCTGTAAAGCGTGCGCCATGATGACGGTATCAAAACTCTGGTCGGGGAAATTGGCGAGGCTTTTATCCATATCCTGTTCGAGAATATTAAGGCCGCGAGAGATTGCTGCGGTAATGTTCTCCGCGTCAATTTCCAAGCCCAGGCCGTTGACCTGGCGCTGGGATTCCAGCATTTGCAAAAACTCGCCGTCGCCGCAACCCAGGTCGAGTACTCTGGAGCCGGGAGTAATCCAGCGTTGTATGTGAGCTAAATCGAGGCGCATTAGAGCGACCCTCCCACGCGCTTCATATAGGCGGCGAAGACTTCCAGATATCTGGGTATGGGTAACAGGAAGGCGTCATGTCCCTCGCTTGCTTCGATTTCTGCGTAGCTCACTGGACGATTGGCAGCAATGAGCGCATCGACTATTTCCCGGGAGCGCTGTGGTGAAAAGCGCCAGTCAGTTGAAAATGACACGACTAAAAAGCTGCACTTTGCCTGCTCGAATGCCTGCACCGGGTCGTGATTGTATTCCCTGGCTAGATCAAAATAGTCCAGCGCTCTGGTCATCAGAATATAGGTATTGGCGTCAAAGCTACCGGAAAACTGGCTGCCCTGGTGTCGCAAATAGCTTTCAACCTGAAACTCTATATCGTCATCGGTACCGGTTTCGAGTGTGCCGGAGCGTAAGTCGCGTCCAAACTTACTAGCCATAGCATGATCGGACAGGTAGGTGATATGGCCGACCATACGCGCCAGGGCAAGCCCTTTGTCCGGAATGGTGTTGTGGTCGAGATAGTTGCCGTTGTTGAAATTTGGGTCAGATACAATGGCCTGCCGGGCGATTTCGTTAAAGGCGATGTTCTGCGCACTTAGCTTAATGGCCGAGGCGATAACCACGCAGTGTTTAATTCGCTCTGGGTACATTAAGGCCCAGCGCATAGCCTGCATTCCGCCCAGGCTGCCCCCAATGACGGCCGCCCAGCATCCGATTTCCAGCAAGTCGGCTAATCTGGCCTGGCTGTTGACCCAGTCGCGTGCTCTGAGCGAGGGAAAATCGGGGCCCCAGGATTTGCCTGTTTCCGGATTGCTGGAGCTCGGCCCTGTCGACCCATGGCAACCGCCGAGATTATTCAGGCTGACTACAAAAAAACGATTGGTATCTATTGGTTTGCCTGGACCAATACACTCGTTCCACCAGCCGGCTTTTTTGTCGTCAGCGTGATGGTAGCCGGCCGCGTGGTGGTGTCCGCTCAGCGCATGGCATATAAGCACTGCATTGGAGCGCTCTTGGTTTAGTTTGCCGTAGGTCTCGTAGACCAGCTCGTAGTTCGCCAGATGTCGCCCACAGGCAAGCTCCAGCGGTTCGTCGAACACGGCGGTTTGCGGTGTGACAAGTCCCACGGAATCATTGTTATTTGACGCGCTCATGGCAGGTCTTGCTCAGAGTCCTATAACCAGCGCCGGGTGTAAACCCGTGCCCCGTGCCATGTGGCCAAGCGCAATCTGAATGACGTTGATAAGAATGAATACAAAAATTGGGGACAGGTCCAGGCCTCCCAGAGGCGGCAATATCTTGCGCACTGGAGCCATTACCGGCTCGGTAATCTGGTGTAAAAGATAGATCCCTGGATGATTATTTCCCGGTGCTATCCAGCTAAGAATTATCATCGCCAACAGCGCGAAAAAGTAAATGTTAACCAGTAGCCCGAGGATGCCCAGCGCGGCCCAAACAATTATCAAGCCGGGGTTTGGCAGGGCCAATGAGTTGAGCAGTAGCAGGCTGACGATAGCTGCAACCTGCAGTAACAACGCCAGTACCAGCGTGGCCATGTCCAGGCCGCCAAAGCCTGGTAATACCTTTCTCAAAGGTATTACCAGCGGGTTTGTCGCTTTGAACAGGAATTGGCTAATGGGATTGTAAAAATCTGCCCGCACAAGCTGCAAAATAAAACGCAACAACATGGCGACCATATACATACTGATTAATGTTTGAATCAGATATCCGGCAATCTCGCTTACTGCTCCCATAGTATTATCCCATCTCCTTGGCCATTTCAGCAGCCCTGATGTCGGCCTCCTGCATGGCGTTTTTAACCAGTGTTCTTAGACCGCCGCTCTCAAATACTTGCACCGCTCTTTCGGTGGTTCCGCCCGGGCTAGTGACCCGGCGGCGCAACTCCGCCAGGTCTACATCACTCTCCAGGGCCATTCTCGATGCGCCCAGAGCTGTTTGCATGGCCATACTGCTGGCGGTGGAGTTGCTCAGGCCCAGATGTTCGCCGGCCTCTATCATTGCTTCCATGAAGAGGAAAAAATACGCCGGTCCACTACCGGACAGTGCGGTGATGGCATCCAATTCGGTCTCAGTTTCCACCCAGGCCGTGATGCCAACGGCCGACAAAATTTGTTGGGTATGGGCTTTTTGTTGATCACTTACCCGGGGATTGGCAAACAGTGCGCTGGCACCGCAGCCTACCAGAGCGGGAGTGTTGGGCATGCAGCGAACAATAGCTGCTTGCGAGCCCAACCGCTTCTCCATACTGGCAATGGTTACTCCGGCAGCGATGGACATCGTCACAGCACCGGAAGCCTGCACTGCTGAAGCGATACTCGCCGTAGCCTCGGCCATGACCTGAGGCTTCACTGCCAGAATGATCACGTCAGCGCCTCTTACCGCATCGGCATTGTTGTCCGACACTGACACCGGCGCGATTGCCTGCAGTTTTTCAAGACTGGGCGGATAGGGGTCTGCTGCGCATATTCTCGATGGAGGATGGCCTGCTTCCACCAATCCGCCGATGATACTGCTGGCCATATTGCCAGCGCCTATGAATGCTATTTGTGGTTTTTCCAAGGAATTTTCCGTGCGGTTGAACGTACTACTGACTTAATCGCCCAGTATACACGCCGCCGAGCGCCAAAATCACTTTTTCCTTGCGCCGAAAATATCGGTGCCAATTCTTACCAGCGTAGAACCCTGGGCGATGGCGGATTCCATGTCTCCAGACATACCCATGGAAAGAGTGTCCAGCCCCGGGGCGAATTCGCGTAATTCGATTTGAGCAGTGTTTAGTTTTGCAAAAGCTGCATTTTGTACATTTTTGTCGTCAGTAGCCACCGGGATGGCCATGAGGCCGCGTAACCGTAGGGCGGGTAAGGCCAATATTTGTCTTGCGAGTGAGGGCAGTGATTCCAGCATCACGCCGGACTTGCTTTCTTCCTGGGAAATATTCACCTGAATGCAGATTTGCAGTGGCGCTAAATGTGCCGGGCGCTGATCACTTAAACGCTGAGCGATTTTGATTCGGTCCACCGTGTGCACCCAGTCAAAGTTTTCCGCAATGGCGCGTGTTTTGTTTGATTGGATAGGGCCAATAAAATGCCAGGTGAGGGGCAGATCGGCCAATTGCTCGATTTTTGTCAGTGCTTCCTGAAGGTAATTTTCCCCAAATTCGCTGAGCCCGTTGTTGAAAGCGTGGCGGAGATCCCCGCAGGGCCTGGTTTTGCTGACCGCGAGTACTGAAATACCCGATTCGCTGCGCTGGCTTTTTTGTGCTGCGAGTCGTACTCTTTCAAACAGCTTTGCTATATTGTCGGCAATGGTTTGTTCGCTCATGAATGAATTCTAACGGATTCATTGTATTGCGCACGAATTGTTTGTATCGGGAAAAATAAATAGCGGCACAGTGCAACGGGCGTCAGCCTTCATCTGTAGGTGTTAAGCCTGTCAGTCGCTGCAAGCCGCAAGATGGGTCGTTGGGTAAGGGGAAACCATGGATATAACAGAACTTCTGGCTTTTAGCGCGAAACAGGGGGCGTCAGACTTGCACCTTTCGGCGGGATTACCGCCAATGATCCGGGTTGACGGCGATGTGAGGCGCATCAATTTACCGCCGATGGAACACAAGCAAGTGCATGAGTTGATCTACGACATTATGAATGATCGACAGCGCAAGGATTATGAGGAGTTCATGGAAACTGACTTCTCATTCGAAGTCCCTGGCGTGGCCCGTTTTCGTGTTAACGCCTTTAACCACAACCGTGGTGCAGGTGGTGTATTTCGAACGATTCCCTCAAAAGTATTAACCATGGAAGACCTTGGTATGGGCCAGGTTTTTCGCGATATCTCTATGATGCCACGGGGTCTGGTGCTGGTGACAGGGCCCACAGGCTCGGGCAAATCCACCACCCTCGCCGCGATGGTCGATTTTATTAACGATAACAAATATGAACATATTCTTACGGTGGAAGACCCCATCGAATTTGTTCACGAGAGCAAAAAATGCCTGGTAAACCAGCGCGAAGTACACAGGGATACCCTCGGTTTCGCAGAGGCCCTGCGCTCGGCGCTCCGGGAAGACCCCGATATCATCCTGGTGGGCGAGATGCGCGATCTGGAGACCATTCGTTTGGCCCTGACCGCTGCTGAAACCGGTCACCTCGTTTTTGGTACGTTGCACACTACCTCGGCGGCCAAAACCATTGACCGGATTGTCGATGTATTTCCGGGGGAGGAAAAATCGATGGTGCGCTCAATGCTATCGGAATCCCTGCAGGCTGTAATTTCTCAGACGCTTTTGAAACGCACTACCGGTGGCCGGGTGGCCGCGCACGAAATTATGCGTGGCACCTCGGCCATCCGTAACCTGATTCGAGAAGATAAGGTGGCGCAGATGTATTCCGCCATCCAGACTGGCCATGCGCTGGGTATGCAGACAATGGATCAGTGTCTGGCAGGTATGTTGGACAAGCGTATAATTTCCAAAGAAGCGGCAAGAGAAAAAGCCAGAATGCCGGAAAACTTCTAGGTATTTGGCACTTGTTCGCAACTCAAGGGAGAGTTTAGAAATGGATATTGATATTTTGCTCGAGCGGGTCGTAAAGCAGCGCGCCTCCGATGGTTTTGTATCTGCAGGGGCCGCACCGAGTATCAAGGTTGATGGGCAGCTGCGTCCCATAACGGATAAAGTCTTGTCGGACGAAGATGCTAAAGCCATGGTTTTGTCGGTCATGCGAGAGGACCAACAACGGGAGTTCCTTGAGCATCACGAATGTAATTTTGCGATAACCCGGGGTGATCTCGGCCGTTTTCGTGTCAGCGCGTTTGTTCAGCGTGAAAGGTGTGGCATGGTCTTGCGCCGAATTGAGGCGGAAATCCCTTCGATCGAATCACTCTCTCTCCCGCCAATCATTAAAGAGCTTGCAATGATCAAGCGGGGACTGGTCATTTTTGTTGGCGCTACCGGCACGGGTAAATCTACCTCGCTGGCTTCCATGGTGGGTTTTCGAAATAACAATAGCAAAGGCCATATCATTACGGTAGAAGACCCCATAGAATTTATTCACGAGCACGCCGGTTGTATTGTGACCCAGCGAGAGGTCGGACTGGATACCGAATCCTTTGATGTGGCCCTGAAAAACACACTGCGACAGGCTCCGGATGTCATTATGATTGGTGAGGTCCGCTCGGCCGAAACCATGGCCCAGGCGCTGACGTTTGCCGAAACGGGGCACCTGTGTTTGTGTACCCTGCACGCTAACAACGCCAACCAGGCGCTGGATAGAATCCAGAGTTTTTTCCCGGCCATACAGCATGATCAAATCTGGATGGACTTGTCGCTAAATTTGAAGGCGATGGTTGCTCAGCAGCTGCTGCCTAGAAAGGATGGCAGTGGCCGGTTGCCGGTCGTCGAAGTGCTCCTCAATACACCGCTGGTAGCCGATTACATCCGCAAGGGCAACGTGCATCTGATTAAAGATGTGATTGCCAAGTCGAACGAGTTGGGCATGCAAACTCTGGATCAGTCTCTGGTGCAGCATTACAAAGAGGGTAATATTTCTCTGGAAGATGCCGTGCGTTATGCAGATTCATCCAACGATGTGCGTTTGATGATCAAGATGTTCGAAAAAGGCAGGGTTACCGATCCATCTATTAACCTAACCTATGATGAGGCTGATAGCGGTAATTTTCACAGACGTTAGAGAATCCCTGATTCTCTCATCCAGGTCTGTAAAATAAGCTCAGCGGCGTAACTGTCAATGGGGTCATTTTTGTAGTTGCCCTGATGTCCCCGTTCCTGAAGTGTTTGCTTGGCTTCGAAACTGCTGAGCCTTTCATCCACCATCTCTATCACAAGACCATACCTACCGTGCACTCGTTTGCCAAATTTGCGGGCCCGCTCACCTAGCAATCCGTCCGATCCATCCATATTGAGAGGGTCGCCCACTATAACCAGATCGGGTTGCCACTCTTTTAGTTTTTGTTCCAGCTCCTGCCATTGAGGTATACCGTCTTTTGCTTTGAGAATAGCCAGCGGTTGAGTACTGGAGGTCAGGCAGTTACCCACCGCCACACCTATTTGGCGCAGCCCATAATCAAAGGCAATTACTGTTCGAATTTGTTGCTTCACTCAGGCGAGAGTCTCAAGCGTGCCCTGCTTGGGCAGAGATAAGGTTCATATCAATTCCCAAAACCGCGGCGGCAGCACTTAGGCGTTGGTCATAGGGAGTGGCAAATATGATATCTGAATCTGCGGGCAGTGTAAGCCAGCTGTTTTCCGCCAGCTCAAATTCCAATTGGCCAGCTGTCCATCCGGCGTAGCCCAAAGCGATCACATGCTCTTTGGGGCCTGTGCCCTTGGCGATTGCACGCAGGATGTCGCGGGAGGTCGTCAAAGAAATTTCCGAAGTAATATGAAGGCTGGCTTCCCACTGTGTGTCGCAATTACGATGTAGAACAAATCCGTGATCAATCTGGACCGGCCCGCCAGCCATAACCGGAACTTCACTAAAGTCTTTTGAACTGGTGATCTCCAGATGCTCAAAAATTTCGTCTACCGACAACTCAAGTGCCTGATTGATAACAATCCCCATGGCTCCACTTTCACCGTGTTCACAAATGAAGGTGATGCTTTGCGAAAATATGCCTTCCGACAGGCTCGGCATGGCCAATAGGAAATGGTTGCGCAGGCTGGTGGTACTGCTCGAGGTGCTGGCGTGAAAGGGTTTAGGCATGGTTTTTTTTTGATGTCGCTCGGTCAGGAGAAGTTATCCTGAGCTTAGTTGGTTTTCCTGGAATTGCCATGTCCGAATGATTTCAAGTTTATCCGTTGTGGCGCTTAACTCGCTTGGGAAAGGGGCAAATGGTGCCGCCAGACGAACAATTTTCATTGCTGCTTCATCCAGTACCGCGTAACCCGAGGACGACAAAACCTGAATGTCTTCGAGGCTGCCGTCCTGGCGAATGATCACGAGTAAGCGCAATTCACCGTAGATGCCGTAGCGCAGTGAAGCCTCGGGGTAGTATTTGTTGCCCACAGCTTCCAGTCTTGCTCGCCAACCGTGCAGGTAGGCCGCGTCAACGGCACGTTTTGCCGAGACTGAGGTGAGGCGTCTCACTCGGGGTCGGTCAGCGTAGGCCCGACTCTGGTCGTCCAGAGTGGCCTCCAGATTTTCGAGTTCCCGAGCAAGCCGATCTACCTCCGGATTTATGCCCGTCAAACTGGTGGCTTGGGAATCCCGTTTTAATTCTTTGATATTCTGTTTTTCTTTCGCGCGTGAGGTAGACGTTAGCACCGGTACTTCGCGCAGCTGTAAGTGACTCGCGGCGACTTGCTGCTCTTGCACCTGTTGGGCGCTTGGGCTGGGTTGCGCCTCTTCGTCAAGCCCGATCTGGTTGGCCTGCGCAATATGTTTGCTGTCAGCAGGGTCGGTGTTGCTTGGCTGGGTGGCGAGCGTTACTTTGATCTGTCTATCAAAATTTCTGGCCTGATTTGCCTCGAAGGTCAGCCCAAAAATGAGCAGCAGATGCACCGCAGCTGCCAAAAAGACCGCAAAGCCCATGCGGTCATTTCTAACATCTTCTGTTTCCTGATAATACATCGCGTTTGGTCTAGCCCCGGTTTTGCAACTCCCTGGCAATACATTCCATTAATTGTCCGCCGATGTCCAGATCGTATGCATTGTCAATTTCACGAATGCAGGTCGGGCTGGTGACGTTGATTTCTGTCAGGTAATCGCCGATAACATCCAACCCGACAAATAATAAGCCCTTTTCGCGCAACGTCGGTCCTACCTGGGCGGCAATCCAGAGGTCGCGCTCGGACAGTGGCTGGGCTCTGCCGGTTCCCCCGGCCGCCAGATTGCCGCGAGTCTCTCCGCTGGATGGAATGCGGGCCAGACCATAGGGCACAGGCTCTCCGTTGATCATAAGAATGCGTTTGTCGCCGTCTTTTATCTCCGGGAGAAAGCGCTGTGCCATGATGGTTTGTTGGCCAAATTCGGTAAGAATTTCCAGAATGACATTAACGTTTGGATCGTCGACTTTCACCCGGAAGATTGAGGATCCGCCCATGCCATCCAACGGCTTGAAAATGACGTCACTGTGTTGTTGGTGGAAAGCTTTCAGCCGATCGGAGTTGGCACTGACTAACACTGGAGGGCAGCACTCGGGGAACTGTGTTGCAAAAATCTTCTCGTTACAGTCTCGAAGGCTCTGGCAGCGATTAACGATGAGTGTACCCTGGCGTTCTGCCTGTTCCAGCAAATACGTGGTGTAAATAAACTCGTTGTCAAAGGGCGGATCAACGCGCATCAACACAACATCCAGCTCGGCCAGGTCTCGCTCTTCGTTGTCACCCAATGCATACCACGTCTGCGGATCTTCAAAAACCTCAAGATCGGACATTTTTGCTCGTGCGACGCCCTGATCCAACAGCAGGTCATGCTGCTCCATATAAAATAACTGCCAGCCCCTCTTTTGGGCGGCCCATAACATCGCCAGCGTACTGTCTTTTTTGTAACTGAGTTTGGCGATAGGGTCCATCACCACACCGATCTTGATAGTCATTGCCTGGTCCTGCTGAAGGTAGAAGCCTGCTAACTTACGCAAAGCCAGTATCGGGCGCAAGCCGGGTACCACCGAGGGTGCGCGTTGGGAGTGAAAATGTCATAGAATACGCCCCTCTAAAGGCAAAATGGAAACGAGGGCTCAGAGTATGGCGGGTATTTATTTTACATTGGCGGTGTTGGGCGCGCTGGGTACGATGACGGCGCTGGTGCAGGGGCGTCGCCTGTACTGGCTGGTGCCCGTGTATTTCTTTAGTGCCTGGCTGACGGGCGAGCTTGCCCTGATCCACTTGATACTGCAGGTTATTTTAACGGCATTGGTTGCTTTCGGGGGGGGATTTACCGACCCACTTGCCCAGTGTGGGCTCGGTATTTTCGCATTGTCCTGGCTTGGTCTAATTTACCTGCACTGCCAGTCAATGGACACCGCTGAGCATCTGCGAGCGGCCCTTCATAGGGCACTGGGTATTGATTACAGGAACAGCATTCCACGCGACAGACAGCAGGTATTGTCCGATACCATCGTTGCCCGACAGTGGTTAAAGCCCTTTAACTATCACCGCGATGGCGTGCAGGTACACAGCCACATTAGCTACGGAGAGGCTGGCAAGCGCAATTTATTGGATGTTTACCAGCCGGTGAATCCCCGGCCGGGTGGTTCACCCGTGCTGCTGCAGGTTCACGGCGGGGCCTGGATTATTGGAGAAAAAGAGCAGCAGGCAAAACCCCTGATGTATCACATGGCGCAGCGCGGTTGGGTTTGCGTATCCATCAACTACCGTTTGAGTCCTAAAGAGGCCTTTCCCGCCCATATTATTGATGTGAAAAAGGCTATAGCGTGGGTGCGGGAGAATATTGCTGAGTACGACGGTGATGCCAGTTTTATTGCAATTACCGGCGGCTCCGCGGGTGGACACTTAAGCTCTCTGGCCGCACTGACGCCTAATCGTGCCGAGTGGCAACCTGGGTTCGAAGATACCGACACGACGTTACAGGCAGCGGTGCCCTTTTACGGCGTATATGACTTCCTTGATCGCGATGGAATTCGCGCCGAAATGTCTATGGCCGATTTGATCGCGGACAAGGTGCTGCAGTGTTCTATGGAAGATAACAGGCAGCTTTGGGAAGACGGCTCTCCTCTTAGCCACGTTAGTGCGGAAGCGCCGCCTATGTATGTCATCCAGGGTACGCATGACTCATTGGTATGGGTTGAGGAGGCACGAAATTTTGTTGCGGCTTTACAGGAGGTGGCGACTGAGCCGGTGGTCTATGCGGAACTGCCCGGCGCTCAACATGCATTTGAAATTTTCCATTCGGTGCGCACTGATCATACCGTGAACTCTGTGGCTGACTTTCTGGAGTGGAGTCACGCGAGCTGGCTAAAAAACTAGGCGTCGCCTGTAAAAACGGGTAGCTGTTCTACAATTCCAGAGGCATATCCCCCCATTTGGCCTGCAGTATGGCGATTGCCGCCAGGGGGGCAGTCTCAGTTCTCAGAATGCGTGGACCCAGCGTCAGTGCTTCGAAGCCGTGTTGCCCCGAACTTATAATCTCGTCTTTGGTAAGCCCTCCCTC
>JBALVT010000259.1:0-4698 GCA_036961345.1 Halioglobus sp. | reverse complement strand
GATGATGGGGATGGGGCCACTGTTACACATGATGGGGCTTTTCCACGCTGTATTGAGCGGTGCCGGTAGAGTGACGATTAATTTTACCTGTTGCCGGGAGATGCTGCCCGACCCGGATTTTTATCGGCAATGTCTTGAAGAGTCACTGGCAGATCTCATCGCGGCAACACAAAACTAGGTAAAAGAAAATGAAAGCAATGCGCTGTTGTGACCAGCACACCCGCGTGCATAGCGCCCTATTTAGGCTGGAGGATTTTTGAAGTGACAGATGCGCTTTATCAAATGATAGCCGAAAATACCGTCACCGATTGGCATGATACGGCAGACGTTATTATCGTCGGGTTTGGCGCAGCCGGTTCCTGTGCTGCCATTGGCGCAAAGGAAGTTGGTGGAGATGTTCTGGTTCTGGAGCGGGCCAGCGGCGTCAGTGGAACAACCTGTGCTGCCACAGGGCATTTTTATCTCGGCGGGGGAACGCGGCCGCAACTGGCCAATGGTTTGACTGATACGGTTGCCGACATGTTCAACTACATGATGGCCAATACACCGGAACCTGAAGCAGACAAAATTCGCCTATATTGCGACGCAAGTGTGCATCACTTTAATTGGCTGTCAGAACAAGGTGTGCCATTCAACGATGGTTTTTACCGCAAAAAACACTACGAGCAACCCACGGACGAGTGTTTGATCTGGTCTGGGAACGAAAAGGCCTGGCCCTTTAGTGAGCAGGCTAAAGCGGTGCCCCGCGGGCATAAGGTAGAAAAAACAGGCAGCGAAGGCGGAGGGCTGGTAATGAGGCGGGTCACCGCCAAAGCGGAGTCTCAGGGTGTGCGCTTTGCGTTTGATGCCAATGTTTGCAATTTGGTAGCTGATGAGAGTGGTGCAGTGACCGGGGTCTGCTACACGCACTTTAAGGAGCCTAGATATGTCAGGGCACGTGGCGGCGTGATCCTCGCAGCCGGTGGCTTTTCTATGAACCAGAGTATGCTGGATGAGTATTGTCCTCGTCTGGCCAGTGCCGGAGTTTATAAGCAGGGTAACCCCAACGATGATGGCGCGGGCATACGCCTGGGTATAGCCGCTGGCGGTGAAGCTATTCACATGGATGGTGCTTTGATTACAGCGCCATTCTATCCGCCAGAGAGCTTGCTCAAGGGCATACTTGTGAACAAACACGGTAAACGGTTTATCAACGAGGACAGTTACCATGCGCGCACGATGGCGGCATGTCTTGATCAACCGGACGGTATCGCCTACCTGATTGCCGATAATGCCTGTTTTGGGCGGCCTGAGATACAAATGCAGGAATTAATAGATGCCTGGGAATCAGTCGCTGAAATGGAGACAGATCTGGATTTACCAGTGGGCTCTCTACGCAGCACAATGGCAGACTACAACCAACATGCAGCCATGGGAGAAGACCCGGAGTTTCACAAATATGTCGATTGGGTGCAGCCACTTACCGAAATGCCCTTTGCGGCGCTGCAGTGCTCCTTTGGCAAATCGGTCTATGTGGGCTTTACCCTTGGTGGGCTAAAAGTTTCCTCCGATGCAGAGGTGTTATCCGCGTCGGGGAAGGTTATTGCGGGCCTGTATGGTGCCGGGGCCTGCGCTTCCAATATTGCGCAGGATGGTGCGGGTTATTCCAGTGGCACCTGCCTCGGCGAAGCGACATTCTTTGGTCGCCGGGCAGGACGTCATGCGGCTCAGTAACCCCTGCGCATATCAACTATATTGAGCAGGGCTTCGCCCGCCACATAACGCCTGACGTTTTCAACGGTAAGGATCGCATTTCGGCGCAGGCTCTCCTGGGTTACGGCAGAAATATGCGGTGTGATAATAACATTATCCATTTGCCATAGTTGACTGTCAGCAGGCAGTGGCTCAGGGTCAGTGACATCCAGTCCAGCTCCAAAAATCTGCCCCGATTCAAGCGCGCTGATCAGATCCGCTGTTACTGTACTTTTCCCGCGCCCGACGCTGAGGAACAGGGCGCCCTTTTTTGAACTGGCGAAAAATTCTTTGTCGAACAGTCCTGTAGTCTGCGCGGTAAGCGGTAATGCGTTGACGATGACATCGGCTTTGCCTGCCAGTGTATGCAGTTCATCCGCAAGGCCAACATAGTCGACGTAGTCCGGTCCTTCTCGCGATGAATTGCGCGTGGCGATAACGCGCATTCCCAAGCCGTGAGCGCGCCAGGCGATTTGGGTGCCAATACCGCCTAGTCCAACGACGAGAATGGTCTTGCCGTTGAGTTCACCAAAACGCGATGCTCCGGCAAGGTTTTGCTGCCATTGGCTGTCTGCCTGTGCGAGTTGATAGGCTGGAAGCCCTCGCGCCAGTGACATCATCATGGCGATACTGTGCTCGGCGATGCTTGGTCCAGATAGGCGCTTTGTATTGGTAAATGTTACTTCGTTTAGTTGTTGATCACTAAGCCCCATGCATCGATCCATGCCAACGAAAAGGCTGTGAAACCACAGTAGAGAGTCTTTTGCTGCGGTCACGGTAGGGGCAAAACACATGCCGAGAATTGCATCTGCACCGTTGATTGATTCGGCACTGGGCATGAAATTGTTTGAACGATCGAAAACAAGCTCTACTTCGCCAGCCGCATCGCTCAATTGTTCCTCAAATCCCGGTAATTGCTGGGAAAAAAAAGCGGGTAGAGCTACCACGACCCGGCGTGGATTCCAGGCTGGGTTTTTTGATATTGCCTGCGGCGCACTGCGCAGTTGCATTTCCTTGATCAGTGCTTTGGCTTCTGCAGTGGGCCCTGCTGTGACCGTCATCGCTGTTGCGGCGCACAGTAGGGCCAAGCCCAGTTGCAACGCTAGCTTGTAAATTGTCATTATACCTTCCTGCTTTTAGTTGGGTTTGGAAGCAACAATTTGTGCGATTGCAGATTGCGGCTGTCCCTGTTGGCCAGTGAGTATACCTTCATAACTGAAGTGAATGTCCCAGTTTTCAAAAATGTCTTTTAGTTCGTTGGTTTGCAATAAAAAATCAGGATTACGGGGGCGGCCAAATTGTCGTTGATCAAGCGTGAATGTCTCGTAGATAACAAGGCCGCCAGGTTTTACAGCCGCTTTCATATTCTCCAGCAGTGGTCTATGGAGGTAGCGAAAAACCATAATTGCTCCATACGAAACTGGCTCAAGAGGCGGATTGTTTGGTGTCTCCAAATCTATCTCTTGTAGAGTAGCCAGAGATTGGTGTTGTTGAAAGGGCTCGCTCGACAGCGCGCTCGAAACTCGTCCCAGAGCATCAGGGTTTACATCGGCAAAAACAACGGGGATACCACTGGCAATAAGATGCAAGCCGTTGCGCCCGCCGCCACAAGCCAGGTCCAGAACGGGGCCTGCCAGGGCTGCACTTCTGAGTCTGTCGAGGTTTTGATGCAGTAAGGGCGAAAAATTATCGCTCACGCTTTTTTCCGGTCAGTGGGATAGTGGAGGAAGGGCGGAAGTTGGGCGTTGGCAGTTTCGGGAGAAACATTTTTTAGTGTCACTGCCAGACCCGGTCCCACCATGGGTAAAACCTCGCGGGCTTCAAGTGGTTTCTCACATTCGCTGCAACACATTATCGGCTGGGTTTTGTGTCCGCAGCTAAGGTGTTGGTATTCCAGGGGAGGGCCATTGCCGTCATCTTGCCAGCGATCGCCCCATCGGGCCATGGTCATTATGATGGGGTATAGGTCCAAACCTTTTTCCGTCAGGCGGTACTCAAACCGGGGCGGGCGATCCTGATAGGACCGTTTTTCCAGTACACCTTGTTGTTCGAGTTTACGAAGACGGTCAGTCAGGGCCGGTCGGCTAATCCCTAATTGTCGGCAAAAATCTTCAAAGCGCCGGGTTCCAAGGAATGTGTCGCGAATTATCAGCATGCTCCACCGATCGCCGATTACAGCGAGTGTCCGCGCCACCGAACAGGCCTGTTGATCAATTTCACTCCATTTCATTGTTCTTCTCCGCTTCATTCTCAGTATAAGTTGACGAGTTCAAAAATTGAACTTATAGTGAGTTCAGAATATAAACTTACTTAAGAGTCTACTATAGGTGATTGAGGGGCGTGATACCAGCCTCCCAATGTCGAAAAATACTGGAGAGATCGAATGAGCAAAACCGTAGAATTCTATTTTGATTTTGGCAGTCCAACTGCCTATCTGGCGCATAAACGATTACAGCAATTGCAGGCACAGTATGGCTTTGCGATTGAGTACCGACCAATCTTGCTCGGTGGTGTTTTTAAGGCCACAGGGAATATGTCACCGGTAGCGATACCCGCAAAAGGAAAATACATGATGGAGCACGATTTGCCGCGTTTTGCCGGGCTCTATAGTGTACCGTTAAACTTTAATCCCTTTTTTCCAATCAATACGCTCAATCTCATGCGGGGAGCAGTGGCAGCGCTGCAGGAGGGCTTCTTTGAGCCTTATGTAGATGCTTTGTTCGATGCCGTATGGGTTGATGGCAAGGATCTTGGGGATCTGGAGGTTGTTAAATCTGTACTTGCTGGAGCTGGCCTCGATGTGGAGCAAGTAATGGGCCTGGTCCAGGATCCAGCCATAAAATCTACGTTGATTGCCAACACAGAGGCGGCGGTCGAGCGCGGTGTTTTTGGTGTACCGACAGTGTTTTTAGGATCGGAAATGTTCTTTGGTCAAGATCGGCTGCAGTTTATCGAGATGGCGTTTCG
>JBALVT010000258.1:0-4732 GCA_036961345.1 Halioglobus sp. | reverse complement strand
GGATAGGAAAACACCATTTCCAAACAAAATGTTTCTCAGGCCACCCGGCATTGGCGCGCCCGCTGGAGAAGAGATCGATGGATCTTCGCCAGGGTCATCGGGCGGGGCCGCTGCATGCAGTGGAGCAACTTGCCAGCGTTGACCGTGCTCCGAGGTCAATACAGACACATCACCGACAATGATGTAGACGCCATCCCCGTATGCGCTGCCATATAAATTCCCAAGACTCGGGTCTTCGAGCTCGATCTTCCAACTAACACCATCTGTCGAAGACACAACGGTGCCGTTCAGGCCGGCAGCGACCATTCGATGCTCTCCAGAAGTTATAGTCTTTAAACTTGAGCTGGTGGTGAACACAGCTTTCCAGTCCAGAGCGTTGGACGAAAAAGCGATTGATCCCGAGCTGCTATGCTCTCCTTGCCCGACCGCAATTAGGTCGCCCTTTTTTTCTACCACATCACGATAATAACCATGCGGCTCGACACCAACTTCCCACCAGGATACGGCGTCATTGGACATAATCATGGTGGTAAAATCTGGCGCAATAAGCTTTGTATCAGCGGGCAACAGAAGGCCCATAAACTGGTCGTTGATTCTGCGCAATGTAGCAATTTTTTTGCCCTTCAACGGAGGGTCAAGCAGAACCCATTGCCTGTCATTTCCCGCCATCAATAATTTCTCCAGCGCGATATTTTGTGGGCCTGCCTGTACGCTGGACGCCGCTCCGATGTCGCTATTGGGATGATTTTTGTTCGCGCAAGAATAGAGGAAAGGCACAAGCATTAATGTGGTAAATAACAATGTTTTCATTCGACCTCCCTGGCGTAGTGTCCTAACCATCCGATAACTCAGGATCAGGTGGTTAGGACACTACACCAAACCCTTCTCTTGGAAGAGCCTGGTGCAGTGGAACGACTTACTTACAGTAAATATTGTAACCGGAGCCGCCAAAGTAAAAATACTTGCCCCACGAACCGGAACTGGACTTCAGAGTGAGGTCGTAGCACCACCTGTCCGATACCGAACGGGTTAATGAAGGCGTCGCCCAACTATTACCTGTCGTGATGTATTTTATGCTTCGCTGATAAGCCGCGTAACTATACCCTTCATAGGGCCAGCGGCCGCTACCCATATCCGTGTATGTGTGACGGCCACCCGGCTGCCGGTCGATGATCTCTCCACCGAAGTCTACTTTTGCGCCATAAGAGCGCAGTCCGTTACTGTCAAAGCGTGACTGTGGATAGTAGCCAACCCAGGTACTGCCATGCTTCAACCACCAGGCGTTATTACTGCCACCCTTTTGCCAGCGTAAGGTTATGGTTTTTTGGCTGCCACCGAGGGAGCTATAGGAGCTATATTTACCACCAATAATTACAGAGTTATTAACTTGAACAAAGCCACCACAGGTCAGGTTATAACAGCCGCCGCTGCCATAATTGTCCGGCGTAAAATAGATGAACAGCCGTGCATACCAATCACCGTATAGATCCCTGTATTTTTGCCAGCCAGCCTCGATTGTTTCTCGACTACTTCCAGACCCCCTGACTATCCACATCTGCGACAGACTGAACTCGCTGGATCTTTCGGTGTACGGGTTCCATAAATTCAACACCGTTTGTGCGCCATGATTGTTAACCAATTGATAGGCATGTGCGTATTGATGGAGAGAGCTTGCCCCATCCCGAGGAGCCTCCAAGTCCGCTGCTTTCCCTTTGAGATGGCTGGGAATTTTCTTGCGGAATTCTTCCAGGGTCTCAAACCTCTTCAGGTTGGCCATCTTCAGACGCATGATAGGCACTGTTCCCTTGTCGCAAGTTTCTACAGTGGTCATCGACGCCAGCGTATCATCATTCAATTCATCCGAAGTATCGGTCGCTGGAACGTCAGTGGGTTCACCCATGCGCTTAAGTTGTCCCGGGGGCGTCGCTAGCTTATGCTCCTTCAGTTTGAGATGTTTCAGCGCAGGCTGACGATGTATTTGCACACAGTCGATTTCATCGCCATATTCGGTGAAGAACGTTTTTTCGACGTCTTCAGCCGCGACGTGCTGGTCGATGTATCGTCGCATTTTTGCCTCTTCGGCAGCATTCTTAACACGTTTAATATCCATATCATTCTGAGCGACATCAGGCATGGGCTTGGCGCCACGCCCATGTTCCTCGCCTTTTTTACCCGGGATATCATCCCTTCCATGGCTGCTATTTTCACTGTCAGCGAAAGTGGGAGCACAGCTGAAAGCCAGCGCTAATGCCACCGAAACGGATTGATGAAGTAATTTTTTCATGTTGATGTTCCCCTCATAATGGTTGAGATTTAAAACTCACGGTCTTGTTATTACTATCAGGTAGTAACAAGGTGCTTGGAGAACGTGTAACTCCCACCATTCAGAAAGTTGTGTTACACCAGCTTGCAGCGCGTTGGGTTACAGGTCTTCCATAAGGGTACTTGCAAGTGTTGCGCCAAAGCGCCCGCCAGGCCTGGAAGCCGAGGCTACGTTATTGATAACACAACATATTTAGGGGGAAGGAACGAAATCGTGCGACCCAATGATCAGCACGAATAGTTGTATTGGGAAGAACGGTTTTTGCGTGGATGTTTGCTCAGATCCAACTATTGCTTAGTGGTGACCGCCCCAAATCACCCATGACGAACCCGGCGGAACGTTAGGTTGATCCTGGGCTCGTTCACCTTCCTGGTTCTTGGCACCTGATGAGACCATTCAGATTGTGTACGGCCCGTCATCATTAACACCGATCCAGAGGGAAGCAGAACTTTCACCATCTCTTTTGTGGCCTTGTGCCTAATATCAAAGCGACGCGCAGCGCCCAGGCTCACCGAGGCAATGGTGGGGTTGGGTCCAAGTTCTGGCTCATCATCGCTATGCCAACCCACGGTATCGTCCCCATCGCGGTATTGGTTGAGCAGGACGCTATTGAATGTCGTACCCGCAATCATTTCGCAAACCGCCTTGATCTCCAGGATCGGATCAATCCACGGGGTGGGTTGAAGCGTCAATCCGGCATAGGTGTATGCAGTCCCGGGATTGCCGAACCAGGCAACTAATCGAGGTTGAAGATGCTTCTTGCCATAAACGGTGACCTCTCGGTGCTCCCAATCGACATCCTCGCACAGCTTTCGAAACAGCTGAGAACTTTCCTCGCTTGTAAATGCCTTCCGGTGCAGAACGGCCGAACTGCCCCGTGCCAAATTGATGCCTGCAAATAGTTCCTCTACCGCAGGCTCAGAGTCCGAAAGCAGGTCATCGAATAGGTCCAAAAAAAACTCCTCCAAACCGGGACAAAATGTAAATACCGCCTCTCCCTATAACCTCACGGCGAGATCACCTAAACAGTACCCTGATCCGACAGCAAAGTGTTACCGTATATTCCCTGGATGTAGAACACCCCTATCTTGGAACCGACCTACTCTGAATATCAGGAGACAACAGTGCGCGCAATCAAATTGACAAATCCCGGCGGCCTCGACAACTTGGAATTGGTTGAAATAGAACCGGTTGAACCACAGTGTGGTGAAATTCGCATTCGAAACCATGCCAGTTCGCTGAATTTTCATGACTACGTGGTGGCGATAGGCCTTTTGCCCGTAGATGACGGCCGCATCCCGATGTCAGACGGGGCCGGAATCGTTGAAGCTGTCGGCCCCGGTGTTACACAGTTTAAACCCGGCGACAGCGTCATGAGCTGTTTCTTCCCCAATTGGTCCGATGGCCGAGCCGATAATCCAGAAAAATTAGGCGGTGTTCCCGGTGACAATGTCGATGGTTTTGCGGCAGAAACCGTCACTATGTCGGCCTCGGCTTTCACCACCATGCCTGACAATTATTCCTTTGAAGAAGCGGCTACCCTGCCCTGTGCAGCGGCTACCGCCTGGCGCGCGTTAATGGTTGAGGCGAAGGTGAAGCCTGGCGATACCGTACTGGTGCAGGGAAGTGGCGGTGTATCGGTCTTTGCGCTGCAGTTTGCCAAGGCGGCAGGGTGTAATGTTATTGCTACCTCCTCTTCAGATGACAAATTGAAAATACTCAAAGAGCTTGGGGCCGACACACTCATTAATTATCGTGAGTTCGAGAAATGGGGTGACCGGGTTCTGGAACTCACCGGCGGTAGAGGTGTGGATGTTATCGTTGAAGTCGGTGGTTCTGGCACACTGGCGCAGTCTGTTCGCGCCATCGCCATGGGTGGGCATATCTCTATGATTGGCGTGCTTACCGGATTCCAGGGCGAAGTGCCTACGGCAGAGCTGTTTCAGAAAAACGCTGTGATCAGCGGCATCACAGTTGGCTCCCGCGCCAGCCAGGAAGACATGGTTAAGGCCATCAATGCCAGCGGAATAAAACCCGTTATTGACCGCAGTTTTGGCCTTGAGGATCTGGCAGAGGCGTTTCGGCTTCAGGAATCACAAATGCACCTGGGGAAAATTTGCCTCAGCTTTTAACCGCACACCCGTCTGATACTCAGGCGGGTTCTTCTCTACCGGTACCACTTTAGTCAGGCAGCGGCGCCAATCTCGTCTATTGCCTCGGCCAGCGCTGTTTCCAGTGGCGTATAGGTCATACCCAACTCCTCTACAGAGCGCCTGGCATCAAATAGCAGCGAGCCCGCAGCAGTCGTTTTTAGAACATCCAAAGGCAACATGGGCCGCTTGCCAGTGCGGCGCGATATCACATCCATAGCTTTGGCGAGCGGCATCAGCCAGGCTTCGGGAATATTCC
>JBALVT010000257.1:0-4856 GCA_036961345.1 Halioglobus sp. | reverse complement strand
GGGCTCCCTCCGCGTTCAATATTCAGCCCTGGCGTTTTTTGTATTCGCATCGTGATGATGCCCAGTGGAAAACGTACCTGAGCTTGCTGGATCCGTTTAATGCCAGTTCGGCGCACTACCGTGTCGAGATCGCCTTTGCGGGGGCCTTTCCCCAATGAAGGCAGCGCACCTGGGCATGTTGCTATGGGCAGTTATTGTCGGCTCATCTTTCCCTGCTGGTGCTGGGCGCAACTGGCGCACTGGCCTTGATCTGGGCCGGGGCGGAGGGCAATTTATCTGCTTTGCAATTTGGTAACGGCGAGCTGGTGTTTGCCATTGGGCGCACCGGCTCTGCCTTTTACCCCGTGCTGAGTAAATTGGGTCTGGAACGCGGCTGGCTATCGCACTCGGCAACGCTTCGCAATCCCCTCTCGGTTTAACTGATCACCACGAATCAATATTCAAGGAAAAATCACAATGAACATCATCCAGGCGAAAATAAAACCCATCATGCTTGTTACAGGCCTTCTGACCTGCACCATGGCCTACGCGATCTTCTTCCCTCATGCGGCGCTGACTTCAATGTTCGGCGAGTCTTTAAATGGTGGCGCGCTCGCCCAGATTGTCGTGCGAAGCTGGGGGGCACTGATAACACTCGTCGGGGCAATGTTGCTATACGGCGCTTTCCGGGAGCATCAACGTCCGTTGATTTTAGTTGTTGCAGGCGTGAGCAAGCTTGTTTATGTGACGCTACTCATTGTCTACGGTAGCGCCTATTTTCCGTTGATTCTCATGCCCGTTATTGTCGATAGCATTGCTATTGTTTTATTTGCTATCTGCCTGGCCGGTGATTATCGCGAAGGGCTTTTGCTGGAAACTCCTAGATGATCGATTGCTGATATTCGGCGCGGCATAACTTATCCGGATTTCTAACGACGAACAGCTGCTCAACTTTGCCTTCAACAAAATGCAGCGTGACGATGCCCGTTACCTCACCATGGAGGCTTTGTTTGATTGCCGGTTGACCATTTACGCGACATAGGCTGACCTCACCAGCCGAATCGCGTTGCCCCAACGTGCGGCGAAGAAAACGAATAATGCGTTCTTTACCGCGCAGGGGTCGTAACGCCGCCAATACTTTGCCCCCACCATCGGAATATAAAACGATATCATCTGCCAGCATATCGAACAGCGGTTGTAAGTTGCCCTGACCGGTCGCTTCGATAAAACGGCCAAATAACCTGTCCTGGTCTTTGTCTGTGCATTCAAAACGCTGTTTGTGCTGCCCCAGATTTGCTTTGGCTCTGCGGCTTACCTGACGACTATTGGCAGCGTTACCACCGAGTACTGCCGCGATCTCTTCATGTTTGAAATCAAACGCTTCCCGTAAGATATAGACGGCTCGTTCAGTGGGGTTTAATCGTTCAAGCAGCATCAGAAAGGCATAGGACAGAGTATCGGCAAACTCCTTCTGCGCCTCTGGCCCGGATTGTGACCCTGTGATAAGTGGTTCCGGCAGCCAGGGGCCCACATAGGTCTCCCTGTTTACCGTCGCCGACTTCAGATGATCAAGGCACAGGCGTGTAACCACTGTTACGAGGAAGGCCTCTGAGTTGATAATGTCGGAGCGGTCGTTCTTTTGGTGCCAGCGTAGATAGGTATCTTGCACGGCGTCTTCCGCTTCCGCCACCGAGCCCAGCATTCGGTACGCAATTCCGAATAGCTTCGAACGATGGCTTTCGAATGGATCTGCTGGCATGTTAACCATTCCCCTTGAGTGCTTGCGATTGGCGCCTATTCACGTGACTTTGTGAAATCAATGTCCATCAACTCTCCATACTGCCTGGCGTAGTCATTGCTGCGTGGATCTTCTATTTCAAACAGCAAACCCCCGAAGCTTAACAATGCTAATACTACGCCGATAGCGCCGAATGATGGCACGATGTACGGCAGCCATTTCGATTTCGAGCGCCGCCCGGGAAATACACCTTGTATCACGTTGGCTGCGCCCATTGTCCCATGGTACAAACCCGCCATAAACAACAGAAAGTAGTAGGGGTAAAAGTAACCGGGAACCCACCACAGCGAGAAGGACACACCCTCAAATTCAGCGAATGGCCCATACCAATATGAAATTCCCCGTGTGGCAAGTATGTGCCCGAACACAACAAACAAAAGGAAAAAACCTGCCCAACTTTGAATTCTATATTTCAAAGAGCGTTTGAATTGCCACTTCTTTCTTATCTTGTATAACCAGAGCCCGACGACTACGTGCGTGAGTAGTGGCCCTATCACCAGTACCCACTCGAGGAGTGGATGTTGGTAGATTTGTCGAATGCTGCGCTGATAGTCGTTGTATATTTCAGGTCCCAAGGGCGCGAGCAAGGTATTGCTTAGGTGTAAAACAAGAAAGACAAAAAACAGCGAGCCGGCCACAGCCTGCGCTATGACAAGTTTTGATTCGGTGTTTCTTGCTCGCGTTTGCCCTGTTACCGACGATTGTATGGCAGTCATCAATAGCCTCTGTATTTCCCTGTTGTATTACTATCAAGACGAGCGAGGAGCAAAAAATGTGACAGGTGGGGTTAACGCCTGTTTTTGACTATGGGATAGCGCAGCGTTTCTCTATCGGCATTAATTTAACAAACCGACCCGACCAGGGTGATCCTCGCGTCCGGAAACCACGTATTACTGCCATGACAAAACCGATTATTTTCTGGTACCGGCAAGACCTGCGCATTAACGATCTGCCGGGCCTTGCAGCCGCTGCCGCCACGGGCCGGCCCATCATTCCGTGCTACATACTCGATGACACTGCACCGGGCGATTGGCGGATTGGCGCCGCCAGCCGCTGGTGGCTGCATCACAGCCTGAATTCACTGGCTGCTGATCTGTCTGATTTGGGGGGCACGCTGGTATTGCGCCAGGGCGAGGCGCAGGCTGTGCTGGAGCAACTGCTGGCCGAAACCGGCAGCCAGGATATTTACTGCACGCGTATGTACGAACCCTGGGCTGCCGATCTGGAGCAGCAACTGCACCAACACTTTGGTGCAAGTGGGGTTAACTTCAAGCGTTATGGCGGTGCATTGCTGCACGAGCCGGAGAGTGTGCAAAACCTCAGTGGCCTGCCGTACAAGGTTTTTACGCCGTTTTGGCGCACTTGCAGGGCCAAACCTGCTCCGGCGCTGCCGCAACCACTGGCAAAAACAGCCAGCTGGTCGCAGTCAATAATTATGAGCGACCAGCTCGAAGCCTGGCAGTTGTGCCCCGTGCAGCCAGACTGGGCGGCGCTGTGGCCGCAATCATGGACCCCGGGTAGTGCCGGAGCGAAGCTGAAATTGGAGACCTTTCTGAAAGAGGGAATCAACAATTACAGTGCAGGGCGCGACCAGCCAGCCCTGGACTGCACCACACGTCTGTCACCGCATCTGCACTACGGCGAAATATCACCTCGGGAGGTTTGGCATCGGGTATCTTATGTCGGCGCTGAGCATCCAGAGCTGGAATCTCAGGTACAGAAATTTTTCAGTGAAATGGGTTGGCGGGAGTTCTCGCACCACCTCATGCACCACTTTCCCAGCATACCCGAGCAGGCGTTCAAAACGCAGTTTCGCGAATTTCCCTGGTTGGCAAACGAGGCCATGTTGCAGGCCTGGAAGAGCGGGCAAACAGGTTACCCTATGGTGGATGCAGGCATGCGAGAGCTGTGGCAGAGCGGTTACATGCACAATCGTGTGCGCATGATTACTGCCTCGTTCCTCACCAAACACCTGTTGGTCCATTGGCGCCAGGGCGCAAACTGGTTCTGGGACACTCTGCTGGATGCCAACCTGGCCAATAACAGCTCCGGCTGGCAATGGGTGGCCGGCAGCGGGGCAGATGCATCGCCTTACTTTCGTATTTTCAATCCCATTACCCAGGGCAAGAAGTTTGACGCTGAAGGCGAATACATTCGCCGCTGGGTGCCCGAGCTGGCGCAAATGCCGGATCGCTACCTGAATTGCCCTTGGGAAGCCTCTGCGGAAGTGTTGGCCGCAGCGGGTGTTACGCTTGGCGAGAATTACCCGCAACCTATCGTAGATCACAGGGCCGCGCGTGAGAGTGCGCTGGCGGCGTATGGTTCGCTAAGGGGGAAGTAAATTGCCAGGATCAAACCAGGTGACGATTAGTCGGATCCGGATTCCTGGGCAAGGTTGAGGGTTCTAGTGGCGAGTTGAATTTCTCGTAAAAATAACAGCAGTGCAGCGATAAGTAGCAGTAGCGCGAGTACAAATAAACCGCTGATCAGTGCCTCCAGGTGTAGCTTGAAGAGGTTTCCCATAAAAAGGCTGGCTATGAGCGCACATACCACCAGCGCTGAACTTGTACACAGGCCAATCGCCAGGTTGGTAATGTGTGCACGCCTCTTCAGCACTTTGTGTTCGCGACGAGCGGCTTCAAGATCCTCCGGGTCGTCCAACTTGTTTAGTCGGCGGTTTATAACCCGCTCACGATCTATTATGCGTCCAATGCGGCCCGACATTACGCCCAAAAATCCGGCGATGCCTGCGAGTAAAAATACTGGCGCTACGGCGAGTTGGATCAGGTGGGCAATACTAGCGGGGTCATCGATTATCGGCATGACGGTAGAATAGCGGAAGTAGGCTCAGGGGTCACCTGCGTTCAAAGGATGCCAGTATTTTTGGAAGTGGGAGACCCGGCCCCGGCCTCTATTTCACCCCCGAGCGACCCAATACACCTTTGTCGTAACCCACTTTTTGCTCGTCGGTCAGGATGGTCCGCATCTCAACCAGGTGCCCATAGCGCAGCCGCATAATTTGTGTTTTTGCAGTCATGAGTTCATCAATTTTGGCGTTCAGATCATCAATTTTGACATC
>JBALVT010000256.1:0-4898 GCA_036961345.1 Halioglobus sp. | reverse complement strand
CTTCATTTATCATTGGATAAATGCAGCGCTCGAGAATTTCCTGGTCGGTAATCTCCCGCTGTTGCTTGCCTGCTTTGGCCACAAATTCACCGATGATTTCTTCTACAAATGGCGATGGGCTGGGTTTCCGGTTCTCATCGTAATCATAATAACCCGCGCCAGTTTTTTGGCCCCGTCTGTCTGCTTCGCACAGACGTTCGCTAATCGTTGAGCCGGTTGATGTTTCTTTGCTCCAACCCAGATCGAGGCCGGCAAGGTCGCTCATTTGGAAGGGTCCCATGGGCAGGCCGAAGTCCACAATTACCTTATCTATTTGCTGGGGCAGGGCACCGGCCATTAATAGCTGCTGAGCCTGCTCCTGACGGCGGAATAACATGCGGTTGCCAACAAAGCCGGGGCACACGCCCACCAGTACCGCAACCTTCTTGATTCGCTTGGCGAAGGACATGCAGGTTTTGATGACCTCGGCGCTGGTGCTGTCACCGCGCACAATTTCGATCAGTTTCATGATGTTGGCCGGGGAGAAAAAGTGCAGGCCGATGACCGATTCAGGTCGTGTTGTCGCCGAGGCAATTTCATTCAGATCGAGCGCCGATGTATTTGAAGCGAGAATGGCGCCGGGTTTTACGATGCTGTCGAGCTTACCAAAAATATCCTTTTTTACTGCCATGTTTTCAAATACGGCTTCGATTACGAGATCGCAATCCGCCAGGTCGCCTATGTCTAGCGAACCAGTGACAAGCGCGCAACGGTCCTCTACTTCCTGTGCGGTCATGCGGCCTTTTTCCGCTCGGCGCTCGTAATTTTTGCGGACCACGCCAAGGCCGCGGTCCAGGGCTTCCTGCTTGGTTTCAATAATAGTGACTGGAATGCCGATATTCACCATGTTCATAGCAATGCCGCCGCCCATAGTGCCGGCACCGATTACCCCGACCTTGTTAATGGGGATTTCGGGTGTCTCTTTGGGCACATCGGGAATTCTTGCTGCCTGGCGTTCTGCGAAGAAAAAATATTGTTGGGCGGAGGCTTGCGGGCCGGTCATCAGTTCCATAAATAGTTTCGATTCTGTCGCCATTCCTTCATCGAAGGGCTGGTTTACAGCAGCTTCAATGCAGCGAATGTTGTATTCCGGCGCTAGAAAACCCCGGGATTTGCGGGCGATGGCGGCGCGCACTGTATCGAAAATAGCGGGGTTCTCGCGTGCTGATTGCAATTTTTCGTCTCGATCCCGAATGCGTCGTAAAGGTGTATTGGCAGCGAGAACTTCGCGAATGAACTCAATGGCTCCTGTTCTGAGGTCGCCCTCTACGATCTTGTCCACCAGTCCCGCCTCGAGTGCCTCAGAGGCTGGGATGGGTGTGCCGGAGGTCATCATTTGCAGTGCTTTTTCTACACCGACAACACGGGGTAGGCGCTGTGTACCGCCGGCACCGGGTAGCAGCCCCAGCTTTACCTCTGGCAGGCCCAGTTGTGCGCCCGCATCACTGACACGGAAATGGCAACACAGGGCGGTCTCCAGGCCTCCACCCAGAGCAGTGCCATGAATTGCCGCCACTACCGGTTTGGGAGCGTTATCCATTGCAGTCAAAACATCGTGCAGGCCTGGTTCTACCGGGCCGCTGGCAAATTCTGTGATATCCGCGCCGGCGATAAAGGTGCGGCCCGCGCAATGGATGAGGATAGCGGTCACGGAGTCGTCATCCAGGGCCTTGGCAACGCCATCTTTCAACCCCGCCCTGACGCCCTGACTAAGCGCATTAACCGGCGGGTTGTCGATAGTAATGACGGCAATGCCGTCTTCGATTGAATAGTCTGTCATGTCCGTAAGTGCGACCATGCGGGGCTCCCTGATTGAGTAATTTGTAATTCAGCCAGCAAAGATGTTCTTTGCATTGTTTTTTTCGTAGCAAGAAGGTAGCAAAAGCCGGCGCAAATGGCCATTCACCGGTGATCTGAAATGTCATGAGCAATTGATCCTTTGTGTCATTGAGCACAGAGGCCTAGTGGTGAATACTCAGGGTCCTTTTTTTCACTGTAATGAGGAGGGCCGTGACCGTGTCGCAGCCAGAAGTCCTAAGCCAGGCGTTTGAGCTTGGATATACCTATACCCGATCTACCGGACCCGTTGTCGGCAGGTTTCTGACCGAACTTAGAGATCGCAAGATCGTCGGTATAAAAGCGAGTGACGGGCGTATCGTGGTGCCTCCTATGGAATATGACCCCGATACGGCTGAAGAGCTCTCTGAATTTGTGGAGGTTGGGCAGGAAGGGGAGATAGTCAGCTGGTGTTGGGTGAGTCAACCGCGCGAAGCACACCCGATGGACCAGCCCTTTGCCTGGGCGATGGTAAAACTCGACGGAGCAGACATTCCCATGATCCATTGCGTGTCCGCCAGTGCGGAAAGCGAAATGGCAACGGGCGCACGGGTGCGCGTGGTCTGGGCCGATGAAACTGTCGGTTATATCACCGATATTCGCTGCTTTGAGCTGGTATAGGAGAAAACGATGAGTGATCAACAAGAAATGATTACCGGCATCAAAGTGCCGATTGTGCATAAATACAACTTTACTGCTGGTGCCGCCACAGCACGTTTTCTTTCTCAGATAAAGAAGGGCGTTCTTACCGGCCAGCGCTGCCCCAGTTGCAGCAATGTGTATTGTCCACCTAGAGGGTCTTGTGCTATTTGCGGTGTGGCCACTGAAGACGAGGTGGTGCTGTCCAACAAGGCGACGGTTGAGTCCTTTACGATTGTGGCGATTCCCATCCCCAATAACCCCATAAAGCCGCCCTATATTATTGCTAACCTGGTACCCGATGGCGCAAATATTTCCTTTATTCATCTGATGAGCGAGTGCGTCAATGAGGAAGTGCACATGGGTCAGCGCGTTCAGGCAGTATGGAAATCAGCAGGAGAATGGGATTACGCCATGGACAATATTCGCTATTTCAAACCACTGGACGAACCTGACGTACCCCTGGATATGATCGGCAAATTGCCGGTTGAAGGATTGGGGGAATAGACTGATGAGAGATATAGCGATTGTGGCTTTCAGCCAGTCCGACTGTGTGCGCCGGGCGGGTGCCGCCAATGAAGTAGAACTTATTATGCCGCAACTGCGGGCTGTTTTTGATCAGGTAGGTCTGAACAACGCACAGGACGTTGATTTTGTATGCTCTGGCAGTTGTGATTACCTGCAGGGCGCAGCATTTGCGTTCGTCGCGGGTGTGGACGCCCTGGGTGCGGTGCCACCAATCAAGGAGTCTCATGTTGAGATGGACGCAGCCTGGGCCCTGTATGAATCCATGTTGAAGATTCGTATGGGGCACGCGGATTCAGCCTTGATATACGGCTTTGGTCTGTCTTCCCCGGGAGAGCTGCCAATAGTGCTTTCCCAGCAACTAGACCCTTATTATCTAGCCCCGCAGTGGGTCGATACTATTTCTCTGGCCGCCATGCAGGCCCGGATGATGCTGGATCAGAATTTGATTACCGAACGAGATATGGCTGATGTCGTGGCACGTTCGCGTACCAACGCACTCAATAATCCCCATGCCCAGCTGGCGGCCGATGTTACCGCTGATGTTTTGCTGGGGGAGGAGCTTTATGTCTCACCTTTGCGCAAACACGATTGCAGCCCTATTTCTGATGGTGCCGGGGCTATGATTATCGCCACAGTTGAGCAGGCAAAAGAATGGGGTAAACCCTATGTGTTGATAAGTGGCATTGATCACCGCATTGAAACCCACAATCTGGGTATGCGTGACCTTACGGATTCCGTTTCGACCCGAAAAGCTGCTCAAATGGCTGGTATGGCCGACGGTAAAGTCGACGTCGCCGAGTTGTATGCCCCGTTCAGCCACCAGGAAATCATTCTTACGAGAGCGCTGGGACTGGGAGACGAAACCAGTATTAACCCCAGTGGTGGCGTATTGGCAGGTAACCTGATGATGACCTCGGGGTTGTCGCGAATTGGCGAAGTTTTTAACCGGATTATTTCCGGTGAAGCTCACCGCGGTATCGCTCATGCCACTAGTGGCCCCTGTTTACAACACAATCTGGTAACTGTCCTGGAGGGCGTGTAATGGCTATTTTGGCAGCAGTGGTTGGCATAGGCCAAACCAAGTACCAGACCAAGCGCGGTGATGTATCTATTGCGGGACTGGTTCGCGAAGCCGCGGTCGATGCCTTAAAGGACTCGGGCCTGAGCTGGGATGATATTGACGCAGTCATTATCGGTAAGGCTCCGGATATGTTCGAGGGTGTCATTATGCCCGAGGCCTACTTGACCGATGCGCTGGGGTGTAACGGCAAACCCATGATTCGTGTTCATACCGCCGGGTCGGTTGGCGGATCCACAGCGTTGGTCGCAGCCTCGCATGTACAAAGCGGTACTTTTAAGCGGGTACTGACGGTGACCTTTGAGAAACAGTCCGAATCGAATGCTATGTGGGCACTTTCAACACCACAACCGTTCTCAGCTCACCTCAACGCGGGGGCTGGAGGCTATTTTGCGCCCATTATTCGCGAGTATATGCGTCGTTCTGGCGCGCCTTACGACACTGGTATTACGGTGGCTGTAAAGGATCGATTGCAGGGTGCTCGCAATCCGCTAGCGCATTTGCAACTTCCGAATATCACCAAAAAAGAGGTCGAAGAGTCCATGATGTTGTGGGATCCCATTCGCTTTTTGGAAGCCTGTCCGTCCTCAGATGGCGCTTGCGCGATGGTGATAGCGGCCGAAGATCTCGTTGCGGAATCGCCAAAACCACCCGCGTGGATACGCGGCGTCGCCATGCGTTCTGAGCCCACTATGTATGCGGGGCGCGAGGAAGTGAATCCACAGGCCGGCCGTGATTGCGCAGCTGATGTCTACAAACAGGCTGGTATCAGCAACCC
>JBALVT010000255.1:0-4909 GCA_036961345.1 Halioglobus sp. | reverse complement strand
GGTCAGTCGTGGCTATGCGTCCCTGGATTACAGCTTCCAGCGATTTGAGGCGGCAGATCTTGTTCGGCTCGATGTTTTGATTAATAGTGAGCGGGTCGATGCCCTGGCGGTTATTTTACATCGAAACCAAATACAATCCCGTGGTCGCGCACTGACAGAAAAAATGAAAGAGCTTATTCCCCGGCAGATGTTTGACGTCGCTATACAGGCAGCGGTAGGCAGCAAGGTGATTGCCCGACAGACGGTCAAGGCGCTGCGCAAGAACGTTACGGCCAAATGTTATGGTGGCGATGTTTCGCGTAAACGCAAATTGCTGGAAAAGCAAAAAGCCGGTAAAAAGCGTATGAAACAAGTGGGTAGCGTTGAAATTCCGCAGTCGGCATTCCTGGCTGTATTGAAAGTAGATGGTTGACAGGACGTAGTAATGAACATTGATTTCCCCCTTATTCTGGTAATCCTGGTCTTCGGCAGTGGCCTTATCTGGGCGCTGGATGCGATGTTTCTGGCTTCTGGAAGAAAAGCCGTATTAGGAAGTTTGCAGAAGGAATACCCTGATTGGGCCACTCAAAATAGTGAGCAGGCAAGTCAGTACCAGGCGCGCGCTGCAAAGTCAGCCGCTGAACCCGTGCTGGTAGAGTATGCCAAATCATTTTTTCCGGTGTTGTTCGTGGTGTTTGTTCTGCGGTCATTCCTGATAGAGCCCTTCCAGATACCATCTTCGTCTATGGTTCCCACCTTGCAGGTGGGTGATTATATTCTGGTCAATAAATACACCTACGGCATACGTTTGCCGGTGGTGCGGAATAAGGTGCTGTCTTTAAATGAGCCCAAACGCGGGGATGTGATGGTATTTTTCCCGCCCCATATGAACGACACCTATTATATTAAGCGGGTCGTTGGCTTACCCGGCGACAAGATTAGTTACAAGGACAAGGAAATATATGTCAATGGCAAGAAGCTTGAGCGAGAGTATCTTGCCACTTTGCCCGATGGCAGCTCCCGTTACCAGTTGGGTTTAGAGACACTGGGAGAGGTGCCACACCTGATGCAAACCGATGATTTACGCCAGGCGAGAAGCTTTTCGGTGGTAGTAAAACCCGGTCATTATTTCATGATGGGCGACAATCGTGATAACAGCAGCGACAGTCGGATTTGGGGTCAGGTGCCGGAACGCGATATAGTAGGCAAGGCGTTTGCGATTTGGATGCACTGGGATTCACTGTTTAGCATTCCGAGCTTTAGCCGGGTTGGTACCATAGAATAATTAAAGTCATTGGACTAATGGGGAGAAATGACATGAAAATGCGCCGTCATCAATCGGGCATGTCGCTTTTGGGTATGCTGGCCATCGCTGTTATGGTGGGCTTCTTCGTTATGTGTGGTCTGCGCCTTGCGCCCAGCTACTTTGAGTATCTTACGGTCAGGGATATTGTGACCAAAGTGGCCACGGAATACGGTGCCGAAGACAAGACAGCGCGGGAACTGCGGCGCGCTATCGAAACCAATCTCAATACCAATCAGGTTTATGGCATTGAGCCGAAGGAGATCGAAATCTTCCGAAAGGAAGGAAAAACGTTCATTGATGCCAATTATGAGGCGAGAATACCTGTTTTTGGCCGAATCGATGCGATAATGACTTTCGACGACCTGAAATTCGAGGTAGGGCGCCCAGCACCCTGATCCGCGTATGAGCGATCTTGAATGAGTAACCTTTCCAGCTTGCAGCGTACCCTGGGTTATACCTTTTCAGACCCCGCGCTGCTCTCTCTTGCGCTGGCACATCGTAGCGTAGGCAGTAGTAACAACGAGCGTCTGGAATTCCTCGGCGACTCCATCGTAAACCACATTATTGCGGAAGCATTGTACAAGCAATTTCCGGATGCGAGAGAGGGCGAATTGAGCCGCATGCGCGCATCTTTAGTCAAAGGCGACACCCTGGCTGAAATAGCCCGGGAGTTAGATTTTGGGCAATATCTGAGTCTGGGTTCAGGCGAGAAAAAAAGCGGCGGCCATCGGCGTGGTTCTATACTTGCAGATGCATTAGAGGCAGTGGCCGGCGCGATATTACTAGATAGTAATGTTGATGTTTGTCGTTCGACTTTACTGCCCTTTTTTGAAGACAGACTTGGACAATTAAATGAAACTGCTACCCAGAAGGACGCAAAAACCCTTTTGCAGGAGTTTTTGCAGGGTCGCGGCAGGCCACTCCCTGAGTATGAGTTAGTGCATGTAAGTGGTGATGATCACAATCAGGTATTTCGAATTGCCTGTAAAGTGCAAAAGCCGAGCCTAAAAGTAGAAGGTTCGGGCGGCAGTCGCCGAAAAGCAGAACAGGCCGCAGCGCAGGCTGCATTGCTGGAGTTGGATTCAGATGGCAAGTGAAGGCAAGCGCTGTGGCTATGTGGCCATTGTAGGGCGCCCAAATGTTGGAAAATCTACTTTGCTCAACCATGTTCTCGGGCAAAAAATAAGCATTACTTCGCGTAAACCACAGACCACCCGGCACCAGGTTTTAGGGATCAAGACAGAGGGTGATCACCAGATCATATTTGTTGATACTCCCGGTTTGCACAAGCTGGAGAGTAAAGCGATAAATCGCTATATGAACCGCGCCGCCAGCTCTGCGATAAAAGATGTCGATGTTATTGTATTTGTGGTCGACCGAACGGCCTGGACCGACGAAGACGAAATGGTACTACAGCGTGTCGCAAACGCAGGCGTACCGACGATTCTCGCGGTCAATAAAGTCGACTTGCTGGAGGATAAAAGTCGATTGCTTCCCCATTTGCAGGCTCTGGCAGCAAAGGGAGACTTTATGGCGATCATGCCTATGTCTGCACTGGCACATCACAATGTGGCAGAGCTAGAAGTGGAAATCCTGAAATACCTGCCCAAAGCCGCGCACTTTTTCCCCGAAGACCAAATCACCAATCGCAGCCAGCGCTTTCTGGCGGCCGAAATCGTGCGAGAGAAGATCATGCGCCAGTTGGGTGATGAGCTACCCTATTCGGTCACAGTGGAGATCGAGGAGTTCAAGGCTGAAGGGGCGGTGTTGCATATTTCCGCAGTTATTTTCGTAGAGCGAAAAGGGCAGAAAAAAATTCTGATAGGCGAGGGTGGCTCACGTCTGCGTTCGATCGGTTCCGATGCGCGCAGAGATATGGAACCATTGTTTGATAGCAAAATAATGCTGCGGCTTTGGATTAAAGTGAAATCCGGCTGGTCCGATGACGAGCGGGCTTTACGCAGCCTTGGTTACGACGATCAGTAGCCACTGATGGCCGATTATTTGTCTGCCAGGGGTTAGATAGTGCGAGTAGCATTGCAGCCCGCTTTTGTATTACATACCCGCCATTATCGCAATAGCAGTGCTCTTCTGGATATATTAACGGCAGAACATGGGCGGATTTCTCTGGTCGCCAAGGGGGCCAGAAGAACGGTCCGGGGCCGATCCAGTGGGGCAATTTTGCAGCCTTTTATCCCTCTGCTGCTATCATTTTCGGGCCGATCTGAACTAAAAACACTGACCGCCAGTGAAGTTGCTGGCCAGGTGCTTTCCCTGCGGGGAGAGCGTTTGTATAGTGGTATCTACCTCAATGAATTACTACTGCGGTTGTTGCACCATAATGATGCGCATATGGATTTGTTTATCGCCTATGGCGATGCCGTTGCATCGCTCGGTGGAGACAAGCCGGTAGATGAAATTCTCCGTCAATTTGAATTTATATTGCTGGAACAACTCGGATACAGTTTTGACCTCGGGGTAGATGGTTACAGTGGTGAAACGGTTTGTGAGGATCGCTGGTATCATTACCACCAAGAATTTGGGTTGGTCGAGCGCCGCTCGCCCAGTGGACCCGATAACCCTGTATTCAGTGGCCGGGATTTACTGGCCATTGCTGCCGGTGAGCACGGTGACTCCGTTCGCAAGACCTCCAAGCGATTGTTGCGGCTGGTCTTGTCCGGGCACCTTGGCGACAAACCCCTGAAAAGCCGTGAGCTGTTTCGCCGGTCAGCGGTGCCCCATAAAACTGTTGGAGAAGACGAATGATTGCGCTGGGTACTGATATCCTCAAAGTGGAGCGAATCGATGCGGTTGTTGGACGTTTGGGTGATCGATTCGTTAAACGTATTCTTACGGAGCGTGAAAGGCTTGAATATCGCGAAAGTCCATTGCCTAATCGCCTGTTGGCAAAGCGTTTCGCTGCCAAGGAGGCGATTTCGAAAGCGTTGGGAACCGGTATTGGCCGTGGCGTCAGTTGGCAGGATATTCAAATCGATCACGATGCGTATGGTGCTCCGCTGGTGAAGCTCAGTGGAGGTGCACAGAAGGTGGCAAGTGATCGCGGTGCGAGTGGTGTGTTGTTAAGCCTGTCGGATGAATCGGACTATGTGGTCGCATTTGCGGCTTTGTGTCCGTAAACGGTTCGGATTTTGGACTGTTCGCCACGCTGAATTTCTATATACTTTGCTCCACGATATAGCGGTAACATTTTATGCCCCAATACCCAACGATTGAAGCCTGTATAGGCAATACTCCCCTGGTTCGCCTACAGCGTCTTCCCGGAACAACCAGCAACACTATTCTGGTCAAGCTCGAGGGCAATAACCCCGCCGGTTCGGTCAAGGACCGCCCGGCTTTGAGTATGATTGCACACGCGGAAGCGCGTGGGGACATAAAACCCGGTGATACACTGATTGAAGCGACCAGTGGCAACACAGGTATTGCCCTGGCCATGGCAGCGGCCATTCGTGGTTATAAACTTATCCTGATTATGCCCGATCACATGAGTGAAGAACGCAAGCAGTCGATGTCTGCTTATGGTGCTACGCTAATGGAAGTGAGTCAGGCTGTGGGGATGGAAGGTGCCCGTGATCTGGCCTTGAAAATGCAGGCCCAGGGCGAAGG
>JBALVT010000254.1:0-4959 GCA_036961345.1 Halioglobus sp. | reverse complement strand
CACGAGGGGCTGGCCCAGGCCCTCGTAGGTCTCGGACGCACGGAGGAGGCCCGCAAGGAGCTGGAGAAGGCTAAGGCACTGAGTGCAGAGGGCCCAGCAGGAAACCGAGACAACAATATAGAGAGATCACAATGAAATATTTTTTCCCAGCGTTACTTTTACTCTTTTCCCTATCCTCTGCCACATTCGGTGCAGCCTCTGATGAAAAGCAGGCGGCTGCCAAAAGGTATTTGGCCACTACTCCTATGTCGGCAATGGTGAATGATATGGCGGCCAAGATGGCCGTTCAAATTCCCGCTGATCAGCGAGACAACTTTATAAAAGTAATGGCCGAGGAAGTGGACATAGCGCTACTGGAGTCGGCGGCTTTAGACGCAATGGTCGAAACCTTTACCCTGGAAGAATTAAACGCGTTTGCGGATTTCTATGAATCTGAAGTTGGACAGTCTGCTATGTCAAAATTTGGCACATATATGTCGCTAGTGATGCCAGCTATCCAACAAGAAATGGTAAGAGTGATCAAGACCGCAAAAGAGACACAATAGAGCCGCCCTGGGCCGGCAAGATAGTATCTTCGGCGGTACCGGCCCCACCGTAAACACCTTGTTCATGCCCAACACAAAAGTGCCGGTATCGCGTTTGCATTACCGCCATTTTTTGCTTCATAAAAACAACACAACGGAGAGCGGAACGTGCAGACACTGATGTGGCTATTGCCAGAACTAAGCCAGGCGCAGTGGACGGCCCACATTCTGATTTTTTTAGTCAACATCAGCCTTTTGCTTCTGGCCAAGCCAATACTGAATTTGGTGGAGAGCAATCGAAATAATGAACCCAAACACAGAATCTTCATTTACCTGAACATCCTGGTACTCATTTTCCACGGTCTCGACCTTCTGCTTCTGCGGCTCAGTGCAAATTACGAGAATTACTTCATCAATGTTGGCATGAGTCTGATGAGCGTATACGCCGGCATGTTCTGCTACACACTATTCGAATTTCTCGCCAAAAAACGCTTTGGCGCCGAAAAAATTATCGATGAAAAAACCATCTACCTGGACACCTATAGCACCAGGCTGGTGGACCTAATTCTGTTATTTACCATCGGACTGACTGTTATCTACACCCTTATCAAAATCTGGGGCGCAGATAGTATGCTCGAGGCCACGGGTATATTTGGCATCATTGCTGCGCTACTGGCCTTTACCAGCAATATCTGGGCACCTGATATCATCAGCGGCCTGATCATTCTCAACACCCAGATTCTGGAAGATGGCGATGTCGTTGTGCTCGATGGCTATCCGGACGAATACATCATCAGCAAGGTCACCGTTAATTACGTGGTGCTCTACGATATTCGCAACAATCATCGCACCCTGATCAGAAACAGCCAGTTCACCCAGCGCAAAATTGACAACCTGAGCAGAGTCGCCAGCACAGACGGCGTCCGACAGGCATTAACGTACAAAATAGGCTACCCACGCTTCTCCAGCAGCAGCGCCGAGGAGCGCGCGGAAGAGCTGGCAAGCTTTCGCAATCGCATTGACAGAATGTTCGAATCTGCTTTTACCTACAGTTGCGACCAGGCGGATATAAAGATCAACCCAAACCGCGCTTTCGAATGGGCACTGACCAGCACCGGGGATTTTGCACTCCACTTCACCCTGTGGGCATATCTTGAGCGAATACCGAACACCAAGGTGACCGCAACGATCAGACGGCACCTTATGGGCACGCTTTACAAAATAAACGAGGCGGTTTTCACTGCCTCCATCATTGAAGGCATAGACCTATCAACGCCCAAGCTTAGCGCTGTATCCATTGAGCAAAAGCAGGCTGACACCGCCGAGCAGCACCTACCAAAAACCTCACACGACAAGACCGGAACTGAGGCACAGCACAGCTAAAACCCGACGGCTATTCACCTGCCGGCCCACTCATAGCGCCAAGCTGGCTCAAGCCTCCGGCGTAAAAGTAATCGGCATGGTTTTGATGCCGTTCACAAAATATGAGCGCATATACTGAACAGGCCCGGCGAATTGCGGATTACGCATACGCGGCAGAATCTGTTCAAACATAATACGCATTTCCTGCTTCGCCAGGTGCGTCCCAAGGCAGAAGTGCGACCCTGTACCGAATGAACGCAAATCTCTGGCCAGGTTTTCGTGGCGCTGGGCCCTCTTTACATCAAACTTTGTAGCATCTTCGCCAAAAACATTTTCGTCGTGATTCACCGTGTGGTAATGCAGAATGACCTTATCACCCTTGCGAATGTTCTGGCCCCCCACCTCTACATCCTCCATGGCTGTACGGCGCATGCAGGTAAATGCGGTGTTGTAGCGAACCATTTCATCCACAGCACTGGGAATTTGATCCGGGTTTTCGCGCAGCCACTCCAACTGATCTGGATGTTCCATTAACAGGCGCATACCGTGGGTAATGCTGGTACGGGTGCTCTCATTGCCCGCGGTAATGGTCATCAGAAACATCCACAAAAATTCTTCATCGCTAATTGGCTCGCCGTCAATCTCCCCACTTAATAACGCGCCCGTTACTGTTTCCTTTGGCTCATCGGCATACTTCAATTTCAAGTTATATGCGTATTCCATGAGTTCCGCCGCAGCCTGTGCCGCTTCTTCCTGGCCTCCCGATGCATCTGCGTCGTCGGCGAAAAACATGATATTGGTCCAGTCAAAAAACTTCTTACGATCTTCCGCGGGTACGTCGAGCAAATGCAAAATTGTCAGCAGGGGCAACTCGGCGGCTACCTCGGTCACAAACTCGCACTCGCCTTTTCCCGCAACAGCATCAACCACCATTTTAGCGTGTTTTTCCAAAAAAGGCAGGTGCTTGGCAACCGCACGCGGGGTAAAAGCATCACGTACCACTTTGCGCATCTTCATGTGACGCGGCTCGTCCATGTTGATCAACATTTTGGAGCTGATATTTTCCACCATGTCCGGTGTATCTTCCATAGGCATGGCACTGCGCGCCTGCGAAGAAAATATTTCAGGGTTGCGCTCGACAAAATCCAGTTCTTCGCGCCGCGTCACCAACCAATAGGGAACGCCGGTAATGTCATCTTCCATGTAGACCACGGGTCCACGCTGACGAAGCTCCGCCAGACCATCGTAGGGCATGCCGTCAGCAAAAATATTCGGATCCAGAATGTTGTTTATAGGGCAAGTGGCCATAGTATTTAAATCCCCTCTTTTTTGAACGTTTTCAGAACAGCGGTATTTTTTTAAACCAGCTAAAGGATAGTTGCGAATAAGATACTCCGCAACGAACGGTCACGACAGACTACTTTTTTTGAGCAACAAAATCTTCAAGCCAACCGGCATAATCAACCCTCTGCACAGCGGCCACAGCTCGCGACAGAATCTCTTTCATCAAAGAGTCCTGCTCCTCGTTGAGCGCACCAAAACCGATGGAGACCACAATTGTCATTAGGGTATGGTAGCTAAAGCTGCGATATTCCTGCCATATCTGCTCGGGATCAACAGGGGTACCATAATAGGCTCGACGCTGTACGTAATAGTCCACCAGTTCACGTTCATGCGTGGCCAGTATGTCCGCCGGCAGGGAATCGATTAAAAAATATTGCACGTCCCGCACACCTTTACCCCAGTGCACCGCCTGCCAGTCAAGCATGCCCATTTCGTCTCCCGAGACAAAAAAATTGCCGAGATGGCTGTCCCCATGCAGCAGCGACAGTGGGCCGCTATACCAGTACTCAAGCAGCGCGTCCCAATGCAGCTGCGTTTTTTTGTAAACGGCAACCACCTCAGGGGGAATACTGCCCGGCAGTTTTCGCAGACAAGGTTTCAGTGCCAGACCATTCAGGGTCTGCGACACCAAGCGCATCTGTGGAGACAAAAACGGATGCTGGTCCAGGGGTAAAATGGCCTCTCTTTGCGCCGCAGACAGATCATAGTGACAGGCGTGCAGACGGGCGAAGGCATCCAGACACCGCCTGGTTAGTTCCAGTGAAGGCCCGCGCAACATATCCGGATTGGTAAACAGCTCAACCTGCGGATCCTCGTGCAGGTTTTCCTGGATCAGAAAAAAACGGCTGCCCCGGGCACGGGTGGCATAGGTTATCGGCGTACGCAGCGGTACGTTAGGCGCTACATCCCTAAAGAAACGGGATTCAAGATGCCAGGAACCAATGATGCTAAAAAACCATCGCGTCGCCAGAGAGGGCAGCGGCAGTTTAATAAACAGGCTACCGGGCAATACCTCGCTGCCGGCCTGTTCAATATCAACCACAACGTTATTGCAGTTGCTGCTGATGGATGGCACATCGCGGCGCGTTACGCTGCGAATAGCAACAGGGGCCGATAGCGGCTCTACGCCATGCTCATTAATGAGCTGAGTCAGACTCTCGGCGGTTACTACGGTGTCAGCCTTATAGGCCAAACTGGCGCCGGTAAGATCTCCCACCGCATCGCGGACCACTTGCCCCCACTGCCTGGTGGCAAATAGAGCCAATTTGCCGATATCTATTAAGGTCATGCCACTCCATACACCAAAGGAAAAAGAACAGACAAGGGCGGTTTGCCACTTGCCGAAATCGGACATATTCTATAATATGTCCCATATCATGGCAAACGCATCACTAGCCCAACACGGATTCCGATCATGACAAACCATACCAATGCCTCCAATGTAAGCACCCAATTCGACACAGTCATCATCGGAGCCGGCCACAATGGGCTGGCAACCGCGACCGTTCTGGCCCGCAATGGACAAAAAGTACTGGTCCTGGAAAAGAACAATTATGTTGGAGGCATGGGTGGCACGCGGGAAATACTCAAGGGCTGCCAGAACGAGGTCGGTGCCAGCTGCCTGTTCCCACTATCAAAGGAGATCAAGGATTACTTTGATTTTGAAGCCAATGGCGTTGAACTGATTCCCCTGCCAATTATGGCGGTCAATCTCACGGGCGCATCCGGC
>JBALVT010000253.1:0-4961 GCA_036961345.1 Halioglobus sp. | reverse complement strand
GGTTGGCGTTACCCCATGGCCGCCACGTGGTCTTTAATTTATTTGTGTAAGCATCGAAGTGAATGCCACGTGGTGCTGCAGGAACCTCCCCCCGACCCAACAGAATCTTGAGTGCAAAACTGCCCGCAAAACCCGCGCACAGTTCGCAAGCCATTGGGGTGGACGGTCCTTTCTTGGCATTGAAGTCCATGCGGGTGTCATCCACCAGGTAGGACATATGCTGTGGCGCCGGCGCCAGGCCGACCATAAATCGCAGCGCCTGCTCTTCCTCAGTCTGCCCCTCCAGCAAAAAGTATTCTTCAAAACTCATTTTGCCCGGCATGAAACACAACAGTGCTGAGCCCATTCCCAAAGGCGCAGCCGTCACCGCGGGAATACCCTTGTCATAACATGCAGCAAATACTGCTCTACGTGCATCCACCGCAAAAAAATCCAGGGAATCAACATAGAGATCCACGCCATCAAGAAAATTGTCCAGATTCTCCAGATCCACGCCCCGGGGAAATGTAATCAAATCCAGCTGCGGATTGATACCCCGCGCCATCTCGGACATGACTTCGAGCTTGTCTCGCCCGAGATGCTGCATGCTCGCACCAGCCTGTCGGTTGAAATTAGGCAGCTCAAACCGGTCGAAATCAGCCAGATTGAATGCGCCTATGCCAAGCCGCGTCAAGGTGAGCAGGTGGCTACCACCAACACCCCCCATGCCGGCGATGGCAATGCGCTTGTTGCGCAGCATTTCCTGCTCGCTCTCGGTTACCCAACCCAGATTGCGGGAAAAGGCCTCATGATAATCAAATGACATACTAGGCTACGAACTCCTTCTCGATAAATCTCTCCGCCAGACGAGCGTGGATAGTATGGTACAGATCCAACAGGTCATCTCGCATATTATCCAGCGCCAGTTCAGTGGATAAATAATAGGGCGCCCTGCGGCCGTGGTAGTCCATATAGTCCCCTGCCTGTTGCACCAACAAGCCTGATCGACGCAGCAACCGGGGTAGATTCGACTCCATCATTCCATATATTTGTGGCCGATTGGTGAGGCTGGCCAAGGCCACCGCGGAAATAAACGTGGCGACACCGATCAACGAAAACGTTCGACGTTCCTGATGAGAACAATCCAGGGCATCAAACTCGCCAATTCGCGTATGATCTTCACCACGGCGCCGGCGAAACGAAGTATCGACGGTAAGGCGAGAAAACTCGCAGATGCTGTCCTGCTCTGTCAGGAGAGCCTCGGCATAATCGGTGTAAACACTGCCCAGGCAATATTTTTGAATCGGCAATATGTGAGTCTCAGACGCACAGACCAGACGCACACCACCCGCAAGGCTACCCGTCCGCTTATGCTTGAGCATACAGTGATGGGAATAATCATCGAACTCATCACTTTCCAATCGACTGGGGAAATCCGCAGCGTTTTCGTAACCAAACTCCGTGCAATACACCCGGTAACGCATATGAGCGAGTTCTTCGCGCTGCGCCGGCGTGCTGGACAGGCTGACATCAAAGTAATCAAGAAATCCGTCAGATATAGACTGAAATTGTTTGTGCAAAAAGTTCCCTCCCACGACGAAATGGTATCAGGCGGCAAACGCTGGCTCATCAAAGGGAGACCACCATAACAGAGGATCCCGGCGCCCCCGGCTGGCCTCGGAAGTTGCCAGCGCACTACCTTGACCCTGAAAAGCGGAATTGGCAAAACTAGCGCGAATGGCCTCGTAAAACTCCCTCATTTCATCCGTCATGCCACCGACCGTGGCGTGAGTTTCAAAATAATACGGGGCCCTGACCCCATGGTATTCGATCTCCTGACCGGCGGGATGTACCACAATACCAGAACGTCTCAGTAAGCGAGGGAGAAAGGGTTCCATCATGGCAAAACAATGCGGCCTGCCTATGAGGTCACTCATTGCAAAGGCCGCGAGAATGGTCGATATCGCTATCAAGGAAAAGGTCCGCTGCTCTCGCTTGGTACAATCAATTGAAGAAATCTCGCCAAACCGTGTTACGTGCTCGCCGGCCCTACGACGGAAGGCACCATCGACCCCCAACCTGGAAAACTCGCAAATGCTGTCACGCCTGCCATCAAAGGATCTGATTATGTCCTTATCCATGGCACTGGCACAGAACCTTTCCATGGGCATCAGTGATTGCTCATCCACGTGCACCAGTCTTGCGCAACCCGCCGGCATACCAGTGGATACATGGCTTACCAGGCAGTGGCTGGCGTTGGCGTCAAACTCGTCCGTTTCCTGCTTATCAGGGAAGGCCCCAGACGGTTCATACTTGAACTCTTCGCAATATACCCGATAGCGGATGCGGTAAACGCTCTCCAATTGTAATGGGGTAGTGGCCAGTTCGAGGTTAAAGTATTCCTGAAAATCCTCCACCAGCGACGTAGTCTTTACCTTCATGCGATTTCCCAATTATTTCCGCAAAACAGCGTCACAAGTACAAGCCAACATTATAGTGAACACAGTAGCGCTGACGGTCTCATGAGTAAAGCTTTGCATTCATGGCATTGAGTCTTCGATATGAGAAATCAAGCCCTCCACTGCGCTATCGATTAGCTGGAAGACCCTGTCAAAACCCTCGATACTGCCATAGTAGGGGTCGGGGACCTCGTCCAGGTTGTGCCCAGGCAGATGGCTCAACAGCAGGCTTATTTTGTATTGCTGCTCTGGCGGACAGAGTTTCATCAAATCGCGCATATTCGCCTTATCCATAGCGATAACATAATCACTGCGCACCAGGTCTTGCTCGGTGACCCGGCCGGCCCTGATCCGCCCCAGATTGATCCCCGCATCCGCTGCCACCTTCCGTGCACGTTGATCGGGCCTGCAGCCGGGTTGCGAGGTCCGGGTACCGGCCGAACTGACCTTCACCCGATTACGCAGGTCAGAATGCTGCAGATGATGCTGCAGCAAGCCCTCAGCTAACGGCGAACGGCAAATATTTTCGGTACAGATAAACAGAACCCGGGTGTCGTGCTTGAAGAGGGCCAGAGCGATATCTCCTGTAATCAGTGTCCACCCATACAATGCCAACAAATCGCGGCACGCGGCACAAGCTGGGGCAGCTTTAGATCAGCAGTATAAGTTGCTGGTTTTACCGTTACCATGCTTTCCTGATCGCAAACAATCTCGACCAAACCACTGTGGGCGAATCAAAACTGCATAGCCAAATCTACGGCGAAATTACTCTACTGGATTACCTGGTGACATCAACACTCGAAGAACCTGCCAGGGGGCATTCGGATGGGCACTAGCTAATCCGGGTTAGAGGTCCCGCTCCCTGTCGAGCTGCTTATATGAGGCCTCCTGCCCACTCTTAGTCTCGCCACACCGGCACACAACAAGAAGTAAAACATCCAACTGACGCGAGCCGAGTCCAGTGGACTGCCAAATAGTCCGAACACGCACAAGGTAATCACCCCGGTGGTGTAAACCGGAGCCAAAGAATCATGCGATCGGCGCTCAAAATTGGTGCGCACCAGGAAGGCGAGCAGAGCCAGGAACAAACCTAAGCCCAGCCATCCGCTTTCGAACCACACTTGTAGGAAGGTGTTCTTCACATGCCAGGGCAGGTGGGAAAAGTCGTTGTAATAGAACCAGTAATCCAGGCCCTGCTTGAACGAGCTATTGTGCAACTTGTCCAATCCGTCAGGAGACAGCTCAATGGTGTCTATATCCAGTACAGTGCCGGCATTGCGGTAACGCAGCGTCATAATCGTCGGCCAGCGCCGGAGTGCACCGCGCTCCCCTACCCGACCGGAATTGATCTCCAGAGTTTGTTGTTCGAATACGCCATTTGTCGCTTCGAAATTGATTCGGCCGTGCACACAGCGCGGCACGTAGTTACTGGCGTAGATAAGATTGCGTTCACACAGTGCAATGCTCAAACGACCAGCCTCCTCTGCGCGCAGGTGCACACTAAATGTATAGTTGATAAATGGCTCAATAGTCACCCGCTGGCCCACCTTCAAGTCATGGCCGCCCCCCATACGCAACACGTCCCTGCGTTGCTCCTTAAAGACACCAAAACTTCCCACATCCTGCACCCGCTGAGGATGCGCGCCAATATAACTGCTAGGGAAGCTGCCTACGCCATTACCCAACCACTGCCCTAAGAAACCGCTCCGAGCGCTGGCGATAACGTCACTCCAGTGGTTCTGGCGTGATTCGAGGTCGGCACTCACACGGGTGGCGCGTTCATTTATCCGGTAACCGCCCAGTGCGAAAGCCAGAATCACAGGTAACACCAAGGCGCCGCCCAGTAAGAATAGACGGTTGATCTCTGAGCTTTTGCCAGACTCCCTGAATAGTTTGAGCGCGAGCACAAAACTTGCGACCAGACCGACGGCCATTAGCGCGGCCTGTATGAAGGACGGCTCTACCCACCGACTGCCGAAGTGGGCATTGACCGCCAGTGCAACCAACACCACTACCGATACGGTGACGCCATGAGAGCCCCATTGTGGCAATTCCATGCGGTTGGCGGTGTAAGCCAACAGCAGCAGGGCGCCGTAACTGGCCAGACCATAACTGCCAGCAAAACGGTAGGCCATTACCGCAGCTACAACGCCCGCTGCAAGGCTACCGCAGAGCAAAGCAAGCGGAGCCGGCAATGACAACCCCGAGGTCCGGCGCGACCAGAGGGTAAGCGCAGCGTAACAGGCCAGCCCTATGGCAAATGCGGCATAGGTGGCCCGGGTAAAGCCCACCAGGGTCACATAGGCCAGGGCCAGAAACCCCGCACCACCCAGTAGCCGCATCCAGGTTGCCCTGCCATAGACCGCGCTATAGAGCGTAGCGGGGAGCAGCAGCAGCAACACACCATCGAGCGCCTCACCACCGGTGTGCATATCGGAGAATATCCCGGTCACCCGGTATGATGTAGTCAGGTCCAGTAAGGAGGAAACCAGGTGATACCAGGCAGCGCCGCTCAGCAGCACG
>JBALVT010000252.1:0-4971 GCA_036961345.1 Halioglobus sp. | reverse complement strand
GCGCCTAGCCGGAATCGATGACGCTTGTAGGTATTCATCACCGGATTATCTCATTTTCGGCATTTAATTTGGCTGCACCTACTTGTGGGTTCCGAGGAGTGAAAAATTTGGGGCAGGGAAAATTCAATCGGTGATAATCAGGCTACCGCCCTTTCTCATTCTGTAAACGCACTGATCCCAAGACCACGGTAATACTCAGCAGATATCAGATGCTTGGCGGTACCCTAGCGGGCAATGCTGTTACTATTGCCACCATGAAATATGCCATCTCGCTTTTGCTGATCGTTACGCTGTCCGTGCCGGCCCTGGCGGAGTTGAGCCTTGCTGAACAGGGCCGCGCCTTTCTTGAAAAGAACCAGCACGCGGACGGGATTTCCGTAACGAAGTCTGGGTTGCAGTACAAGATCCTGGAGCCGGGAAATAAAAAAAAGCCTACCAGTCGGAGCCAGGTAACCATAAATTACCAGGGCAAACACATCGACAACTTGGTATTCCGCAGCACCTTCAATGACGAACCATCGGTCTTGAGTCTACGGCGGGTTATAAAGGGCTGGAAGGAGGGGCTGCAGCTAATTGGCGAGGGCGGGCGTATCGTTTTGTATGTGCCATCGCGGCTGGCCTATGGCCGTAATGGGGCGCCACCAGCCATCAAGCGCAACGAAACCCTAATATTTATAATCGACCTCATCGAAGTACACGACTAATAAAAAAGCGGACGTAGTAAGGAGTACGGTCTCTGGTCCATTGATCTCGGACTACGCCTTGAGCTGTGATGGTAAACCGGCATGTAGATTGCCATTGGCGCCACACACAGCTAGCCACTAGCTTCAGTCAAACACGAAAGGGCAACCCAATTGCTCGTTGAAGGCATCATCCCAGCGCCAGACATCCTGAGCCCGGCGCCAACGTCCATGCCAGAAGTACATCAGGCAAGACCCCTGTTCCAGTTCAACTAGCAGAGCATCGCGTTCGTTTAGGTCGCCGTAGGGTGGGTAGTCAGCTGAGCGACCCCAATACCGGCCGTCATTAGTATCTGCAAAAGTTAGCCAGAATGCCTCCAGAGACAACCATTGCTCGGCGCTGGCGCTCCAGGCCTGGACCTTGCTGTCACCGAAGTACAGCTGCCCATTACCCGGATCAGCAGGCTTTTCTGCATAGGCCTCCGCGCTGAGTATTAACATAAAAGCCAGCAAACGAGTGACTATAGCAAGCACTGTCATGACAGTTTCCACAATAAAATGATTTACAGTAAGGTCGACTTAGGTTCTGACAAGGTAACTTATTTTTTCTCGACAAGTGGGAAATGAGAGTTCGCAAGTAACGCAATTATGGCTCAAAATGGAGCCAGGTGCCGTATTTTCTGCGATTCGAGGCCAGTTTTTGTAGCATCAGCCCATGACCTCAAGTTAACTTGTCAGTACCCACCAGCCACTTTCAGTAACTGAACCCCATGAGTGATCACAAATTACCCCGCGTTAATCTATTCGATAACGATATCCAGCAATGCCCTTATGATGCCTATCAGATCCTGCGCGACGAAGCGCCAGCCTATAAGTGTCCCAAATCAGGCATGTACATTATCTCCCGCTACGAGGATGTGAGACGGGTACTAACCGACCACAAAAACTTTACCAACCGCGCCACCATCTACGGCAGTGATGCGCAACCAAGCGCGCGTGAGCGAGCCATCATCGAACTGTTTGAGAAGGACGGTTGGCTGCCCGCCGCCACCCTGGCCGGACGCGACGATCCTGATCACAAGGCAATGCGGGATGTCTTCAACGAAGCCTTCCGGCCAGCAAGGATCAAGGAGCTTGATAAGGAAGTAGAGGCACTGGCCTACCAACTCATTGACGATTTTATCGCCGATGGGAAATGTGACTGGGTACGCCAGTTCGCCATTCCTCTGCCGCTATTCATAATCGGACGGCAAATGGGGGCAGACCCCGAGGACATCTGGCGCATCAAGGGTTGGACCGAGGCTTTCTTCCAACGTATTAGTATGATGCAAAGCCCCGACGCTGAATTGGATACCGTGCGTCAGGAAATAGAAGCCCAGCACTACTTCCAGCCCATTTTCGAACAACTGCGCGAGACCCCGAACGACTCCCTGCTCAGCGTGCTGGTCAACACCGTAATAGAAACCTGGGGACGCCCTCTTAACGACAATGAACTGCACGCAGAAATGATGGCAGATACCTTTGTCGGTGGGTCGGAAACCACCACCAACGCGATTTCTGCCGGGGTCAAACTGTTAATTGAAAACCCAAGTGTCTGGAAACAACTGAAATCAGACCCAGAGCAGTACTTGAAAAGTTTTATCGAAGAAGTACTGAGATTGGAATCGCCTGTTCAGAGTCTGATGCGCGGCGCGGCCAAAGATGTAGAAATCGGCGGCGTCACAATCCCCGCCGGCAGCTTACTGAACATTCGCTACGCGGCAGCCAATCGTGACGAACGCCGCTTTGAAAATCCAACCGAGATCGACCTGGAACGCAAAAATCCCGGCGCTCACATGGCCTTCGGCTCGGGTAAACATCACTGCTTGGGCGCACCATTAGCACGCCGCGAACTGCACTGGACCTTCACCGCCCTGCTCAATCGTATCGACGAAATGTGGTTCTTGGAGGGCGAGAATACGTTTCGCTATCACCCCCACTTCCTATTGCGCTCACTACAGGAACTGCAGATCGGTTTCCGCCCTAGCTGAAATTGGCGGGGCGTTTTTCCATCTCCGACATCACCGCTTCAATCTGGTTAGGGCTGCCAATCAACGCGTTCTGCTCGTCCGATTCCATCTGCAGTAGCTCAGCCACAGACATATCATTGGAAGCATTCAGCAGGCGTTTGTCCGCCTTGATGGCATCGGGGTTTTTACTCGCAATCATTGCGGCTATTTCCAAAGCATGCGCACGAGGATCGTCAACCACCTGGGTAACGAAACCCATAGTCTGTGCTTCTTCAGCTTGGAAAATGCGGCCGGTGTAGGTCAATTCTCGAATCACGTCATCCCGCGCCAGGTTGCGCATCAGCGGCATTCCCGCCATATCCGGCACCAGGCCCCATTTAATTTCCATAACTGACATACGGCATCCGGGAGCGGCATAACGAATGTCCGCACCTAATGCCAATTGGAAACCACCACCCAGTGACACGCCGTGCACTGCAGCGATCACTGGCACTGGTAAGTCATGCCATACCCAGGCCGCGTGTTGAGCCCGATTGGCCAGACCGTGGGTACGGTCATCCAACGTCGTGACCGCAGAGGCCGACGCGTCAGCGCCGTCCTTCGGCGCGCTATCGGCCATGGCCGCGAAGTTGCCCATGTCGAGGCCGGCACAGAAGGCTCGCCCTTCTCCAGACAACACGACTACTCGTACATCGGGGTTCGCCGCCAGCTGAATACCCGCCTCTGCAATTGCGTCAAACATTTTGTTGTCGAGAGCGTTCATTTTATCGCTGCGCACTAGACGCACATCGGCGATACCATCTTTTACTTCAATTTCAACACGACCTTCCACCACTATTCTCCTTTAGTTTTCTACCGACAATATTTCCGCAGTAGGTATCCATTGATTTTGTATATCCATACGCTTGCGGCTGCGCCATTGCGTCGTATGGGCCGGGTTACCGCAGACAAGCGTATACCCTAGGGACTGGCTTTGCATATCGCACTGGTCCATGCGTTCAGCCATTTTACCAATGCCCGGTATATCCAGATGCCGAACCATGCCAACACCCTCGCCCTCGCCCTCGATGCGCACACTGCCTATACCACCCGTCGCCCAAGTGAAAAATTTTCCCCGACACATGCGCCGTGCGCAATAGCTAGATAATTGGCATGATGCTCTTCAATAGACAGCCCCACCAACCAGCAGGCATCTGTCTTCTTTACGTAAAAAGGACCATTTTGTTCCAGGAATTTACCGTGAAACTGGGCTGGTTTGAATCCCTGTTGAATATCTGACATTAATTTACCACCTCACTATACTGCGGCGATCAGCCGCCGACCTCCTTCTCCAGATACGCTCTCACCGCCTTTGTTGGAAACGACCCAAAGTGTCCCGGGTGCCATTGTTCAACCCCGTCCAGTGCGAGAATCTCTCCGATTCTTCGCCGGTTCTCTTCCAGGTCGCACATGAAGAAATGTGTTGTCGGCGTCTCGTTTGCGACGATCCCACCCCGAATCAAGTCTCCGACGAACGCGTGCTGACCGATAAGGATCACTACTGACCCCGGCGTGTGGCCCGCGTGCGGCAAGATCCTGCCGGACATACCGAGCTCGGCCAGATCGACTGGTGGCCCGTCCATCTCGATCACACGGTCGAGTTTGAACACCGGATAACGCGACCCTTCGAGCGTCATTCGGATATAGCGCGCTGTCATCGAAGTTGGACAATAGTCGACGTCACCGCCTGCGGCCATCATCGCCTGATCGCCAGCACCGCCGATCACCTGGATGCCATGACGTTCCTGGAAAGATGCCGCCGTCCCGGCATGGTCGATGTGGCCGTGGGTGAGAATCGCGTAATCGATCGTCGCTGGATCGATTCCCACCTCCTGCATAAGCGCTTCGTAGCGGTCTTCATCGCCCGGATTCCCGGCATCGATCATCAGGCGCCGATCGTTCTCTTCGATCACGTAGACGTTCGCCGACGCGACGTCGAGCCGAACGATGCGCCGCGCATCCGAATCCTCGATTATCGAAGCACTATCACCGGAGCAGCCCGTCAGCGTTGCAAGCAGTATCGGGACGACCCACGCGAGTGGGCCAACGTGTTTTTTCATCTACCTATCCTTCTCTAAGAAGCCCTGGATCACTGTTAGCCCAACACTCGTTGTCAGTTATGAAGTTACTCTTGTACGCGCTTGGCACGATACATGAAATTGGGGACAGAACACGAATAATTTGGGCAGACGACCACGAGAGGCCTACACAGGGTACCGACAAGTTAAAAATCAGGAACGAGG
>JBALVT010000251.1:0-5014 GCA_036961345.1 Halioglobus sp. | reverse complement strand
CGGGAATACATCGGGTTGTTTGACCGTTATACCGACATATTCTGACCAGTCCTGCATGTCCTTGAAGTAGTGTTTTACGCGCCTTTCGTTGGCAAACATGTTTTCCCGGGCGGCGTAGAGTTGAGGGTTAATGCTGTTGAAAACCCCGCCAACAAGAATAGGGCGCCAGTGAACCACCAGACTCAGCTTTTCTGCCAGTGGTACAAGCCGCGCAAAGGCAAAATAAGTCCAGGGGCTGGAGCAGTCATAGAAAAACTCCAATTCGGTGCTCTGAGTCATAGTGGTACCTGTAATATTTGCGCTTGAGCTTAGCACATGGTGGTGCTGCTTCAGGTATAATCGCCACCATTGAAAAGGCAGGTTTGGGAAAATGGACGTTGAAGGGTACATGAGCGATCTCGGGCTGGCGGCGCGTAAAGCGTCGCGGGTTGTGGCCGCGTCATCTACAGCACAAAGAAATGGCGCGCTGCTGGCGGTACACGACGCAATTGATGGTGCTCGTGATGAGCTTGCCCGGGCCAATGCACAGGATCTGGAGCGCGGAGTCTCAAATGGACTTTCAGCGCCGTTGATGGATCGTCTGGTGCTGACCCCTGCGCGTATTGATAACATGCTCGAAGGTTTGCGCCAGGTGGCTGCACTCCCTGATCCTGTGGGTTGCATCAGCGATTTGAACACTATGCCCAGTGGTATTCAGGTTGGCCGTATGCGCGTTCCGCTGGGTGTGGTTGGAATCATCTATGAGTCTCGTCCCAATGTAACCGTTGAGGCTGCCAGTCTGTGCCTGAAATCCGGTAATGCCACTATTTTGCGCGGCGGTTCGGAAGCGCTGGCCTCTAATTGTGCTATCGCAGCTTGTATAACTCAGGGCCTTTTGGATGCGGGTTTACCTGAAGCTGTTGTGCAAGTTGTGGAGACGGCTGATAGAGCGGCTGTGGGCCGCTTAATCACAATGCCAGAATACGTTGATGTTATCGTGCCACGAGGTGGAAAAAGCCTGATCGAACGCGTTAGTCGAGATGCACGAGTGCCGGTCATCAAACATCTCGATGGAATTTGTCATGTCTATATAGATGATGATGCCAATTTGGCCATGGCGCACGATATTGCAGTAAATTCCAAAACGCAGCGCTATGGAACCTGTAATACGCTGGAGACTCTATTGGTCGCCGAGTCGATGGCCAGCAGTGTTTTGCCCTTGCTGGGTGAGTCTTATGACCAGGCCGGTGTTGAAGTGCGAGGTTGTGCCAGAACTCGTGAGATTCTTCCCGGCGCCAAAGTGGCTGTGCCCGAAGACTGGGAGACCGAGTATCTCGCCCCCATTTTGGCGGTGAGAGTTGTTGAGGGCCTGGATGAAGCGTTGGCGCACATCGATCGTTATAGCTCAGCACACACTGAGAGCATAGTGACAAATAATCATGGCAACGCCATGCGGTTCCTCAGAGAGGTCGATTCCAGTTCTGTCATGGTCAATGCCTCGACACGCTTTGCCGATGGTTTTGAATATGGCCTGGGTGCTGAAATTGGTATTTCCACGGACAAGTTACACGCCAGAGGCCCGGTCGGATTGGAGGGGCTCACCTCTCAGAAATACGTTGTATTGGGAGAGGGGCAGGTTCGCACTTGAGCGATAATGCCATTGCAGGGGGCCCGGTTGCAGTTTTTGGTGGCACTTTCGATCCTGTTCATCACGGCCATTTACGCTCCGGAGTAGAATTGGCTGAGCGTTTGCAATTTGCCGAGGTGAGAATGATGCCTTGCGGCAGTCCCCCACATCGCGAATCGCCCGAGCGCAGTGCCATGCATCGTGCAGCGATGCTGGAACTGGCTGTAGCCCCCGATCCGATGTTGCACTGTGATCGCAGGGAGCTGTTGCGCGGTGGTCGTTCCTATACCGTTGACAGCCTGATAGAACTGCGACAAGAGCTGGGTGAGAAGCGCAGCATCTGTCTGGTAATGGGCTGCGATGCTGTGCTGGACATCACCTCTTGGCATCGCTGGGAAGAATTGTTGCATCTGGCACACGTGGTGGTCATCGCCAGGCCCGGTTGGCAAATCCCGGAATCTGGGCCGGTCGCGCAGTGGATGCGCAGTAACTCAACGACCGGGGCTCAACAGCTTTCGGCGCTTAGCGCTGGTACAGTGCACGTTGAAGAATTAAGGCCCTTTGCAGTTTCTGCCAGTGAAATTCGCAAATTATTGGCCGCCGGAAAATCGGCAAGGTATCTGCTGCCTGAGTCGGTATTGGAATATATTTCGAATCACGAATTGTACACACACTAAAGAGGAAGATATGAAGCAAAGAATAGGGCATGTACAAGAAAGCGCAGCACATGGAATCTGAAGCACTAAAGAAGGTTATTGTGGAAGCGCTTGAAGACCTGAAGGCGATAAATACAGTATGTCTTGATGTTTCCGGGCTTACCGATGTTATGGACCATATGGTCATTGCCAGCGGTACTTCCAGTCGCCACGTCAAATCCCTGGCAACCAATGTCAGCGTGGAGGCAAAGAAGGTTGATGTGCCACCCATTGGTATTGAGGGCGCCGATGTTGGGGAGTGGGTACTGGTGGACTTTGGCGATGTCGTCGTGCATGTCATGCTGCCAGCCACGCGAGATTTTTATGATCTTGAGCGTTTGTGGGTGAGCCAGGAACCCGCCAGTTAATGCGCCTGGGTATTATTGCTGTGGGAGGTAAAATGCCCACGTGGGTGAATGATGGAGTCAATGAATACGATCGACGCATGCCCCGGGAATTGAAACCTGCATGGCGCGAAATCCCCCTGGTCAGGCGCGGTAAAGATACGACACCGGATATGCTCAGGGCCCGGGAAGGGGAAAAGATTCTCAAAGCTATCCCAGCGGGTGATACGGTGATTGCTCTCGATGTGCGCGGCAAACGTTGGTCTACCGAAGAGCTTGCCCAGCAGCTGAAGCGGTGGCAGATGTCTGGTGACAACTACAGCCTGTTAATCGGGGGTCCGGATGGATTGTCCCGGGAGTGTCTTGAAAGGGCAAGCGCCCGCTGGTCTCTAAGCGATTTAACCATGCCACACCCACTTGTCCGTATATTATTGGCCGAACAGCTGTATCGGGCTTGGACAATCAATGCCAACCACCCGTATCATCGTGAATAGATTTTTCAACGCCTCAGACCAGCCCGCTTAAATGTCCAACCTCATTGCACTTAAGGATCAATACCGGGAATCCCGGATCTACAGCGCGCGTACCATCACAGCAATTGTGGTGGTGGTGGGCCTGTTGGCAGTCATTGTGCTGCGGTATTTCAATCTACAGATTACCGAGCATGAGAGCTACCGCACACAGTCAGACCGCAATCGGGTGCAGCTGCAACCCCTGCCTCCAAAGCGGGGTCTAATCTACGATCGCAATGGCCTGCTGCTGGCCGATAATCGATCCAGTCATATATTGTCGGTAGTACGGGAACGAGTTCCGGATCTCGAGGCGACGCTGATTGAGCTGCAGAGCCTGCTCCCGATTACCGATAGAGACCTCGAAAACTTTCGTAAAAAGCTCACCAGGCGGCGGCCGTATGAAGCCGTTCCCCTGCGGTTCCGATTGACCGAGGAAGAGCGGGCAAAACTGGCGGTTAATCGTTACCGCCTGCCCGGTGTGGTGGTTGATGCGCAACTGCTTCGCTACTACCCACACGGAGAACTATTCTCCCACGCGCTGGGTTATGTGGGCAGAATTAGCGAGAGTGAGGTTGACTACCTCGACGAGGTTAATTACCGCGGGACTTTTCATATCGGAAAAGTCGGCGTGGAAAAATACTATGAGGACACTCTCCACGGTACCGTGGGTTATCAAAATGTAGAGACCAATGCACACGGCCGCGTGCTGCGGGTACTGGAACGCCATAATCCAATTCCTGGCAAAGATATCGTCTTGCACCTGGATGCGCGTATACAGCGCGCTGCACTTGATGCTCTGGATGGTCGGCGCGGCGCTGTCGTGGCCATTGATCCATTTACGGGTGGTATTTTGGCCCTTGTTTCCAACCCCGGATTTGATACCAATCTGTTTGTGAACGGCATTAGCACGATTGATTATAGCGCGCTGAGGGATTCTCCCGATGTGCCATTGTTTAATCGTGCGGTGCAGGGGCAATACCCGCCAGGGTCAACAGTGAAACCAATGATGGCTATGGCAGGCCTGGCTTCTGGCCTGGTAACACCCGAGACGACTGTGCCCGATCCGGGCTGGTATCGGCTTCCCGGTGATTCAAGGCGCTACCGTGACTGGATACTCAGAGTGCGGGGCACCGGGCACGCTCCGCAAGTGGCTATGAAAATGGCCATAGCCGAGTCCTGTGATGTGTATTTTTATGATCTGGCAAAACGTCTTACCATTGATAGGATGCACGACTACCTGCAGCCCTATGGCCTGGGATCGCGTACCTTGGTTGATACCACCAGCGAGCGTCCGGGGGTTCTTCCCTCCACCCGCTGGAAGCGTGATGTTCGCGCTACCGTTTGGTATCCCGGAGAAACCCTAAGCGCAGGCATAGGGCAAGGCTATATGCTGACCACGCCGTTACAGCTGGCGGTCGCGACGGGTGTGCTGGCGAGTCGCGGAGAGCGGTACACCCCCCGATTCTTAAAAGAAGTTGATGGCGAGGCTCTTTCGCCACCGGCTCTGCCGCCGATAGTGGCGAGCCCTGAACACTGGGATGCGGTTTACGATGGCATGCGGGAGGTTGTGCACGGAAAAAGAGGCACAGCCAAAGCGTTGTCCAAAGGCATTGAGTACATCATGGCGGGCAAAACCGGCACAGCTCAGGTTATCGGCATCGCACAAAATGCAGTTTATAACGAAGATGAAGTCTCTGAGCGCAATCGCCACCATGGTCTGTTTATCGCATTTGCACCGATGGAGGCGCCCACCATTGCTGTGGCAATTATTGTTGAAAATGGGGGTGGCAGTTCGGCAGCCTCGCCTATCGCGCGAAAAGTGATCGATGCCTGGTTGCTTGGAGAAGCCGGGTAATG
>JBALVT010000250.1:0-5090 GCA_036961345.1 Halioglobus sp. | reverse complement strand
TGCTTTGAGTTCACCAACGAATACTCAGGGCTTGCCGTCGCACCGGCTCACCTATATTGCTTTCGAAGAACTCAACACTGCATGTCCCTATTCTTTAACATAGCATATTGGAGGTAATCCATGACCTATCTAACCGATAACGCGTTTACGGCTTACGTTGCCATTGATTGGGCGGACGCCAAGCATGACATTTGTTTGCAGGCTGCTGGGGGACATAAGCGGGAATTCAACTGCATCTCACACCAAGTGGACGAGATCGAGCAATGGGCGCAGGCACTTCATAAGCGATTTGGTGGCACTATCGCTATCGCGCTGGAATTATCCAAAGGCCCCATTGTCTCTGCGCTACAGAAGTATGACTTCTTTGTAGTTTTCCCGGTTAATCCATCAACGTTGGCGAAGTATCGGGAAACATTTACACCCAGTGGCGCCAAGGATGACCCGACAGATGCGGCGCTTATCCTGGACCTTCTGGCCCGTCATCCTGAACGCTTCGCACCGCTAAATCCGCAATCTGGGTAGACACTTGGTACGTGCGGAGCACTATCGGAATCTTAGGGAAAGTGCGTTCGCTGATTGGAGTAGGGCGGTGGTGTGAGACCTGAGGCTCATGTACGCAGTCCTCGAGAAGTTAAGTTGCCAATACCCTCATCCGAGTTAATTTGGCATAACCAGGTGCCGTGTTACTTTTTGAATGTATTCAGTCTGTGTAGATATGTTCGATAGTGATCGGGGAAAAGTCTGTAATAGGAATGGCGTCCTCGGGAAGTCGTGCATACACGCCTTTATGAATTTTTGGTATGGGTTTAGATTGGTCAGCACTAAATTTGGTCAGAGCAGATTTTCGATCAGGATTTTGAAGATAGCTCCACACTTCATCGAGATGTATGTAATGGGAGGCCAGTTCGACATCATACATGTATAAATTTCCGAGTTGAGAATGTAGTTGTTCGATATTTTCCGGATTTTGGTATTCGTGCAGCTCTTCTTCCAGGGCGTCTATCGTCACGGCGACTCGAAGGGATTCAGACTCAACAAGCTTAAGTTCTCTGTAAAGGGAGAGTAGCTCACCGTCGTGAGTCAAAGGCGAAGACCGAGATATGGCAGATAAATTGGGGGTGAATATGATAGCTAAAGCGGCAATAAGTGACATGCCGATATATCCCCACGAGTAATGTTTATGGCAATTTTTTCTCATCTCGCCAATGAGCACCTAATTCTATAGATATATCCAAAATTGGCTTAAGTCAAAATTGTTGGGGCTTACCGGTAATTGGGCTTACAACGATTAACTCTCAGCTCCCCGCCTAAATAGTATAGTACATACAAAAGGCCGCCTGGACTAGATTATAGATAAAGCATCCAAGGGGACCCTATACCCCCCCTCAAGCAGCATGCACACTCACAGCTGCTTTTGTGGGTCCTGGTTTCTTAAGATCCTAATGATTTGCACGACCTTTCCATCGATCCGATAGAAGATCGAATGCACCCCACAAACGCTGCGTCTGTATTCTTCTCGGAGATGGTCGACTGCAGGGTAGTGCAGTGGCTGTTCGGCCAAAGCTGAAAATCTCTGGGCTAACTTATCGCGGTAACGGTTTGATTGAGCTATGCCAAAGTTGGCATCGCCAAAAAGGGCAATACCTATAAGATCCTCTTCGGCCGCTTTTGATAGCCGGTACTTACCCACGGCGTCGGGCGTCTTCCCAAATTTCATCAACACTACGATCTGTAAAGCCGCTCTGCTCACCTATAATCAGTGCGGCTCGAATTGCTTCGATTTGGGCGGGAGTTTCTTGCTCCCGCATTTGTCGCTCGCGAATCAACTCGCGAATAATCTCGCTCTCGTTCCCGAAATGTCCGGTCTTGATTTGAGCCTTGATCCAGCTGTCTTGCTGCTCCGTTACCGATATGCTTTTCTTGACCATTCCCATGTTTATTCCTCCAGGAAGCAAATACATCGATCCTACTTGGTAGGATATATTACGCCTATTCCTCTGTCCATACGAGCTCACAATTCAATCCGTTACAGGTAGTGGGGTGCCCTCCTGGCATCATCTCCTATGCTGTCTGAACGGCTGTGAAGGATATACAGGAACTGCTGAAGTGACCCGCTCCAGAATTGGAAGTTAGCTTGAAGTGGGACTCATCCTTGTCATCGACACCGACCTGGTAGCCGAGAGTCGACTTGCCTGTGGATGTCGGGCAGGTGGCGTCTTTGATTACTTTAATGGCTGAATCTGATGATTCGGTTGTGTTGGTTTTCGTGCGGGCAGCGTTAGTAGCCATGGTTATTACTCCTTGGTTTGGTTTCACGAGTTGAGGTTGTAGAGGGGATGTGGCCAGGGTCGGCCGGAATTCCTCTATATTAGATACATCCGTTTTCGAAAAAACTTGGTGGTAGGTTTTCGTAACTCGGCCCGAAATTTTCACGGACTGGATGAAGTAGGTGTTGGGCCAGCGGGGAGCTGTAGGTAAATAACATCTCTCATGCTGTCCGAGAGTAATATCAGTCGGTGAAAGCAGAAATAGCTAACCTACTGATACTATTAGAGAATTACCAATTCGCCAGGCACAGGATCCTAGGGCGGGTATATATATCAGGGAGAATGGTAAGCTGAGCCATTTTGGGTGGTTTGATCCAAGTTTCAATCGTTGGGCCTGCAATGAAACTGACAAAATTGATTTAGAGATACTGGAAAATAGCAAGTCTGGGTTGAAAATAAGATATACGTGGGAAGCTAGTGTTGGGCGCAAATTTCGTTTAGAAACCGTACCATGAAATCATGGTGACGTCCTCGGCCATAACCTCGGTCTGGCCCTTATAAAATTTCCCAAATTTTTCCTCGAGCAGAATAATTGATAGATGCTGGGTCCAAGGGGGAGTAGGGATGGTAAACACCAAGTACACCCGCTGACCCCCTCGTTCCCATTGTCGTGCATGCACCTCAAGGCCTAGCGGTTGATGGGCAGCGCCGGGTTCGTCGAGTGCTTGTAACCGGCTGATTTCTGAGGTGAGTTAGTAACTCGCCAGGGACAGGTGCGTCGGGTGAATGGCTAGCTGCCGTCTCTGGGTTATGCCTGACCCAGGGACGCGAGGTCGATGACGAAACGGTATTTGACGTCACTTTTCTCAATACGGTCCCAGGCCTCATTGACCTGATCAATGTCGACCATCTCGATATCGGCGCTGATATTGTGATCAGCGCAAAACTGCAGCATTTCAGCAGTGGCTGGGATGCCGCCGATCAATGAGCCGGACATAAGTTTGTCGCCCATGATTAGGTTGGCAATCATGATGGGTGCCGGGCTTTGTGGTGCGCCGACAAAACACATATTGCCGCCGCGTGCCAGCAGCGGCAAAAAGCTGTTGACGTCGTGGTTCCCGGAGATTGTGTTGATAATCAGGTCAAAGCTGGCGGCATGTGCTTCCAGCGCATCGGCATCACGGGTGAGTACGACGTCATCCGCGCCCAGTTTTTGAGCATCACCGACTTTGTTTTCTGAACCCGTTAGCATGACCGTATGAGCGCCCATGGCCTTGGCCATTTTGATCGCCAGATGACCCAATCCGCCCAGACCGAGTACGCCAACTTTTTTGCCCACCCCTGCGCCGAATCTTTTTAACGGCGTGTAGACGGTGATGCCACCGCACAGCAGCGGCGCTGCAGCCGCTGGGTCCAGCCCATCCGGAATTTTGATCACGTAACGCTCATTCACCGTGTAATGAGAACTGTAGCCGCCATAGGTTTTTTCGCCTTGCTTGTCGTGCCCGTTGAAGCTCATTGAGAAGCCGCTTTCGCAGTAGTGTTCATCGCCGTCATTGCAGGGACTGCAACTGCGGCATGAATCCGCGATACAGCCAATACCAACCAGGTCGCCAACCGCCACCGTGTTGACATCTGCGCCAGCCTCTACCACCTTGCCGACCATTTCGTGTCCTGGAACCACCGGGTACATGGCTCCACCGGTTTCGTTGTTGCCGATGATCAGGTCGGTGTGGCAAATACCGCAGTACATCAGTTCGATGAGAACGTCCTCGGCCCCCGGTTCACGCCGGGTGACAGTGAACGGTTTCAGTGGCTGACCTTGAGCCTGTATAGCGTAAGCTGTAACTTCCATTACTATTTCCCTTTATTTTGGTGTGCTCGAGTCTAGATGAAGTATTCGTGAAGATCACCGGCAAGCATCATTATCTATGGCGATCTGTTTAGGCCGGCTCCATTACCTTGAAATATTGTCGCAATGCGGCAGCGATTTCCTGCCGTGCTTCGTTCGCGGTCGGGAGCGTGCCCACCGCTACGAATGATGTATGAATCTGGCCAGGATAAGTTGTATTGCGGGCCTGTGTCCCGGCCTCAACAAGCGCTTCGGCATAGGCTTTGCCCTGATCACGCAGCAGATCAAATTCGCCGGTGATGACTAGCGCGGGCGGCAGATGGGAAAGATTGGATGCGAGTAATGGAGATGCTTTTGGATCTGCGCACTCAGAGGGATCGGCATAATGATCCCAGAACCAGTCCATCAGCGCTTTCGTCAGCACAAACCCTTCTGCATTGTCGGTCATCGACGGGCTGCTATCTCCTGCATCTACAACAGGGGTGATCAAGACCTGGCCCCGAATATCCGGTCCGCCTGAATCGCGGGCCAACTGACAGACAACGGCTGCAATATTGCCACCTGCGCTCCAGCCGCAAACGGCCAGTTCACCGGCGATACCGCCAAGCGCTTCGATATCGTCCGAAACCCATTTGATGGCAGCAAAACCGTCATCCGCTGCGGCGGGGAAGGGGTGTTCCGGTGCGTGTCGGTAATTGGCGGAAATGATGATGCTATTGGAGTTGACACATAGGTCGCGGCAAAAGGCATCGTCGGATGTGTGATCGCCAAGTACCCAGCCGCCCCCGTGGAAATAGACTGTGACGGGATGCGGTCCGGGCGTGTCTGGCCTGTACAGGCGATAGTCCAGCGAGCCATCTGTTCCGGGAAATTGGCCGTCGACAACTTCACCGACTTCCGGTCCCGGAGGATTGCCAGCATTGATCGCGACCGATGTTGCCCGCGCCTCTTCCGGCGACATGGATTCGAAC
>JBALVT010000024.1:0-32200 GCA_036961345.1 Halioglobus sp. | reverse complement strand
CAGTTTCCCGCGGCGCCAAGTTTTTCTCCCATATCTTTTATCCTATGACCAATATCACCGCCGAGAAACACGATGGTTTCATCATTACCAATTCGGAAGGCGCGGCGATTACCGATTTTTCTGGCAGCATGTTAATCAAGGGCGAACCCGACGGCTCTTCCTTTCCCAATGGCAGCCTGCGAATGACCAACGCCGCCCGCGGTTACACGGCCTGGGACCCAACAAGCCCCGCCTACATCATGCAAACCGATAATGGCGCGACCCTGATGATACCCAGTGTGTTCATGTCATGGACCGGTGAAGCGCTGGACAAAAAAATCCCCCTGCTGCGATCTAACTCAGCAATGAACGACGCGGCAAACAAAGTGCTGTCACTCATGGGCGAAACCGATATCGCCAGGCTCAATTCGAGTTGCGGCGCAGAACAGGAATACTTCCTGGTCGACAGTAATTTTGCCAACCAACGCCCTGATCTGCTACTGGCAGGCCGCACACTGTTTGGCGCCCCTCCAGCCAAGGGCCAGGAATTTGACGACCACTACTTTGGCGCGATTCCCGCAAGAGTTCAGGTCTTTATGCAGGATTTCGAAGACCAACTCTACAAACTGGGCATTCCGGCCAAGACCCATCACAACGAAGTGGCACCGGGGCAATTTGAAATTGCGCCTTATTATGAAGCTGCAAATGTAGCCGCCGATCATCAACAGCTAATGATGACGCTCATGAAGAGCACCGCCAAGAAACACGGATTTATGTGTCTTCTTCATGAAAAGCCGTTTGCAGGAATCAACGGCTCGGGCAAACATGTTAACTGGTCGGTAGGCAACTCTACGCAGGGAAACCTGCTGGACCCCGGTAGCACGCCACACGATAACCTACTGTTCTTGCTGTTCTGCGGAGCGGTAATTCGGGGTGTTCATCTGCACGGCCCACTATTGAGAGCGGTTATTGCGTCTGCAGCCAACGATCACCGACTGGGCGCCAATGAAGCCCCTCCCGCCATTCTTTCTGTCTATCTGGGTGACCAGTTGGAAAAGGTGTTCATGGACATCAAGGAAGGAAAGCTATTACAAGGCGAGGCAGGTGGCGAAATGGATCTGGGAATATCCCAGATACTCAACTTCGAACGCGATCCGGGCGACAGAAACCGAACCTCACCCTTCGCCTTCACCGGTAACCGCTTCGAGTTTCGCGCCGTCGGTTCATCTCAGTCAGTTTCCGGCCCTCTGGTAGCCATGAACACCATGCTGGCCGATTCACTCAACTGGATAGCGGAGCATCTGGAGGTGGAACTGACCAAGGCTGCCAGCCCCGCCGATGCTGTAGTCGTTGTGCTACAAAAACTCATGCAAGAGCACAGTAACGTGATATTTGGCGGCGACGGCTATTCGAGCGAGTGGCACAAAGCTGCTGTGGAGGAACGCGGCCTTAAAAACATACCCACCACTGCCGATGCCCTTCCAGCGCTGCGCGAAGAATCCGTTAAAACGCTGTTTCAATCAACGGGGGTATTTAGCCCCGCTGAGCTGGAGAGCCGGTTCGAAGTGTATGCCGAGCAGTATGTGTTATCCATCGAAGTAGAAGCCAAGCTCGTAGTGGATATGGCCAAGACTCTGATTTATCCGGCCGCTATAGAGTACTTATCGAACCTGGCCAATACCAGCGCGAGCCTTTCCGAATTGGGTGTAACATTGGACAACAGTGCAGCGACACTGATTGCCAACCACAGTAACGCGATGATGGCAGGAGTAGCCAAGTTGGTTGTGGCCCTTGCGCAGGATGGGTTTTCATCCACCGAAGAGCACATGCAGTTTTGCGCCAACGATCTGCGCACTCTGATGGATGAAATACGCAGCCATGCCGACATACTCGAAGCTGAAGTAGCCGATGAGTTATGGCCGTTACCGAAGTATCAAGAAATGCTCTATATCAAGTAAGAAGAGGGAATTCCATGACTCGTTTAAGCAAACTCAGCCGATCAATTAGCGGCAGCATAGCCATTATAACCGGCGCGGCCAGCGGTATGGGCCGAGCAACCGCGCATCTATTCGCAGACGAAGGGGCCAGAGTGGTCATAATGGATATCAACACCCAGGCTCTGGAATCTGTTGCCCAGGAAATGCGCGGCGTCGGCGCCGAGGTATTACCGTTAACCGTAGACCTGTCTGATCGCACTGCCGTTGAGGGCGCCATCAGGCAAGCCGCTGAATACTTCGGTGGCATCGATATACTGATCAACAATGCCGGCTTTGCACTCCCGGCTGAAGTCGACAGCGAAGGCTATGCCGAGTCCTGGGATACTTCTCTGGCGGTTATGGCCACCGCGCAGGCATGGGCTATTAGAGCGGCGCTACCGGCACTACGCAACTCAGCCAATCCCAGGATAGTGAATGTCGCTTCCACCGAGGCGCACGGAGCCACGCGGTTTAATAGCGCCTATGTGGTAGCAAAACACGCGGCGTTGGGACTCACTCGCGCCATGGCGGTAGATTTAGGCAAGGAAGGTATAACGGTTAACTGTGTGTGCCCTGGCCCGGTGCGTACAGGCATTACCGATGGTATTCCCGAGGCAGACAAACAGACCTTTGCCAATCGACGCACTGCGCTGCGGCGTTACGCAGACCCTGAAGAAATTGCACACGCTACGCTGAGCCTGGTATTACCCGCCGCAAGTTTCATTACCGGAGCCACACTCCTGGTTGACGGCGGCGTTACCATCCGCAATGCATAAAGCTGCGTAATAAGGAGTTATTTGAATATGGATTCCAAAAAGACAGCTGCACATTTCGATCTGACCGGCAAAGTCTGCGTGGTTACCGGCGGGAGTCGGGGCCTGGGTTTACAAATGTGCCGGGCCTTTGCCCAGGCCGGGGCCGACCTCGTAATCAGCTCACGCAAGCAGGATGCCTGTGACACGGCGGCAACGCAGATCACGGCAGAAACTGGCGCCCGATGTTTGCCTATAGCTTGCCATGTCGCCGACTGGGAGGCATGCGACGCCTTGGTAGAGGCGGCCTATCGTGAATACGGTCGCATTGATGTGCTGGTAAACAATGCAGGTATGTCGCCGCTTTACGAATCGTTAAGCAGTGTAACGCGCGAATTGTGGGATAAGGTGATAGGCGTCAATCTGGCAGGCCCGTTTCGCCTGTCGGCGGTAGTGGCCGAAAAAATGTCCGCCGGTGATGGTGGCTCAATAATCAATATCAGCAGTACCGCCTCGATAGCACCCGGTGCCGCTGAGATTCCCTACGGCGCAGCCAAAGCCGGTTTGAACAATCTCACTCAATCCCTGGCCCATACATTTGCGCCTAAAGTTCGCACCAATTGTATTCTCCCGGGGCCCTTCCTAACCGACATTTCAGACGCCTGGGATGATCAGATTAAATCGGCCATTAACACAATTGTACCGATGAATAGAGCCGGCGAACCCCAGGAAATCATCGGCATTGCTCTGTATCTGGCCAGCGATGCTTCAAGCTATACCAACGGCTCGCTCATCAAAGTCGATGGGGGTATGGCTTTTGGTTGAGAGACTACCGACTAGCTAACTCCGGAACAAAAGTATTGACCCCCTCAACCTTACTCACCTTACCTGCAAGCCCCAGTGCATCCTGGTCCATCAGCCCCTGAAGAACACCAGGTTCGGTTGGTGTCTGCGCAATAAAGCGAGTGCCATCTGTCAGGCGTCCGATTACCAGAGCGCGCTCCATCCCCTGTCGACCATGGATGACCGTATAAGTTTCGATGGTTGCATCACCCTCTGGATCTTCCGTAAACGGAGCATGCTCCTCTTCCAGTATGGCCTGCTGATAATCCGCGGGTGACTCTCTTTTCCATTCTTCCACCAGAGGCTGCGTCGAATAGATCCCCATCGAATGTTTGGTTATGAACCAACCATTGGCATTGAGCAGGCCAAACTTACCGGGATTGGCACGCAATTTATCCATCATATGGGCGATTGAATGCATTACATAGTTATTGCCAGGGCCACCAAAATACGGCAAACCACCTGTTAGAGTAAGCCCTCTGGGATCATCGTGGGCTATTCCGAGCTCATCGCAGGCAATTTGCACAGCAGAGGGGAAACAGCTGTAAATATCGAAGTAGTCCATATCTTCAACAGTTTTGCCCGCCATGGCATACGCCTTCTTGCCCATGCAACGCACCGCGGGAGACGAAAAATAATCAACCCGTTCGCTCACATTCCATATGTCGTTGGCGTCGGCACAACCATGCAGATAAACCATTTTATCTTCTGCGACGCCAAGCTCACGCGCCTTCGCCACCGAGGTCATGATTATTGCCGCGCCCTGATTAACCTGAATAATTGAATTCAAGTATTTGGTGTAGGGAAAGCCGACATAGCGATTGCTCTCACTAGGGGTCGCGATCTCTTTTGCTGAGCGCGGTGTCGGAAACCACGACAGTGGGTTCTTCGCTGCCACAGCGTTGAAACCCGAGTAGAGCTGTCCCAGTTTTTTCTGGTGCTCATCCAAACTCAAACCGTATTTCCCGCGCAGTGCATTTTCAAAAAGAGGATAGGAAACCGAAGGTGTCTGAATGCCAAAGCTCACTTCATGTGCATTTGCTGCGGGACGCTGATCACCCACCATAATCGGAGTACCACCGGGGTCATCCGCCCAGTCGTTCAAATCAAGGCCCTTTTTGAGCCTGCCTATCATGGTATTAAGGGCCTCAGCCCCGGTCAGCAAAACAGCAGAGGCCTCGCCCCGGGCAATCTGCTCGGCAAACTTGTTAACCAACATCTGCGGCGTATTACCCCCGGTAGCCGAATAAAGCTGGGTTGCAGGATTGATTCCCAATAAATTACAGACGGTCTTTGGCAAATTAGCATAGGTGCCTTTGGCAAAGTTATCTGCCTCGGGGCTATCCACAGTGATGCCGATAGCAACCATCGCATCAACAGCCTGTAACAATGCCTCGCCGGCACCGGCGTCTGCCGCAGCCCTGCGCGCCACCACTGCCATTAGCTCAACCGGCGTGGCGCCCTCTTCCGGTCCACTTTTGTCCAGTATTTGTCCGGCGCCGATCAACACAGGCATACGCGATTCGTTCATAATTTTTCCTTCAAATCAATTTACGAAAATTTAGTTTGGGTTTACCTTGGCAGTATCAAGCGCCTTTGAAGACAGGCGGTCTACGTTCCATCCTGGCCGTCATACCCTCGGCAAAATCGCCGGACTTGAACAGCGTATGTAGAGCCCTATTTTCCCGGTCAAGCGCATCGCTCACCGCTTGAACATTTGGCTCGTGCAAGAGCTTTTTCATTTCCCGAATGGCAAGCGCAGCGCCATGGGGCGGAATCAGTTGCATGGCTTTTTCACGGGCGTAGCTCAATAGCTCATTATGCGGAAGTACCTTATTGGCCAACTGCAAACCAACAGCCTGTTCCGCATCAATCCGCTCGGAGAAAAAAATGAGTTCTTTCGCCCGTTGGAAACCCAACAGCCGAGGCAAAAGAAAGGATGAGGCGAGCTCTGCAGAAATTCCCAACTTGGCAAACGGCAGTTGAATCCATGCATGTTCAGACATATAAACCTGATCTGCAGCTGCCAGTGTCAATGTAAAAGCGCCACCGATTGCCAGCCCGTTCACCGCCGCTATAATCGGTTTATCACACTGAAACAGTTTCAAGGTTGTACGCTTTTGAGCAATATCAGATTGATCCAGCTGAGCCATAATATCCTCAGGCACGCCTTTATAGGCGTCGGGGCTAAAATACCCGCCGCTGCTATAGGCCTCCTTGGCCGGGTCATCGGATTGCGGGTCTTTGGCGCCGGTCATAATCATGGCATAGGCAGTGTCATCTTTCTCAAAAGTGTCAACTGCAGCGTGAATTTCATAAAAAGTGTAAAGACTGAGCGCATTTTTACGTTTGGGCGTATTGAAGGTTAAGGTGACAATGCCACTTTCTTCTTTTTCATAGCTGATATCGCGAAATTCATCCGGGTTCATTATGGGCTCCATCGGTTCAGGTCTTTGAGGGCAGACATAATAAGGGCAGTGCACCTCACAGGTAAACCGTTCCTGAGAAAAACAGCTGCAATCCAGTGATGATAACTCAGGCCCTACAGCCTTTGAGAGTGTTTGTGCTGTAGACCGCTGGATATCTGGGTGCGCCATCTGAGGAATGTCTACTGTTTACTCAAAGACGACCCCCGCTTAAACTCAACAAATCCACTCACTCCCTGCAGGTCGGGTATTCTACAGCTAGTCCTGACAAATTACTTTGAGCTTAGAAATGCAATCCGCATACTGCATGGCGGTCTTATACAGACCGTTGTATACAGATACCTGCCAGGCGGAAGAAACTACAATATAAATGGAGGAAAAACGTGTCTCTCTTGTTAGCAATGTTTTCATTTTCTTTGGCTATGTCTATATCGCCAGGGCCTGTGAATATGATAATTGTTTCATCTGGTGCAAATTATGGGATACGTAAAACATTTTCATTTGTTTCTGGTGCCACAATTGGCTTCACGTTGCTATTGGTATTTAACGGCCTCGGATTTCATAAAATAGTAAGTGAATACCCGTCTTTCTTAAGGTATTTGGCTCTAGCTGGATCTATATTTATTATCTATATGGGATATATGATTGCATCTTCAAAACCGCAGATAAATATTGAGCAACAAAAACGGCCAAACTTCTTGCAGGGCATCCTTTTACAATGGCTAAACCCCAAGGCGTGGATGGCATCTGTCGCAGGTGTGTCCTTATTTTCCTCGCCGGATAGTCATTCTCCTTTTTTGACTTTTTCGCTGATATATTTTCTTGTCTGCTATCTCGCTCTTTTTTCCTGGTCTGTGCTTGGGGATAAAGCCACGGTAATACTGAATAGTGAATTTAGAATCAATTTGTTTAACAAAATGATGGGCGGGTTATTAATGGCAACAGCTTGTTTTCTACTATACGTTCAGTTTATACAGTACGCCTAAAACATTGTTCACTACACCAGTCGTCTGCTGTAGTGAATGATACTTAAAATGTTTTACCAATATCGAAGTAAACGCCGCTTTCAATAATATTGACACCGTCGTTTTCAAACTCGTCGCGACGCCAACCCAAGGAAAAAAACCAGGCCTGCTTGAACGCTAGCGTGTTAATCAGCTGCGTGCGGCTAGAGCCCTCATGCCCTAATGAAAATGACGCACTCAACGCATTCTTGGCGTGCCACTGGTATTTTGCCACCACACCTAAGGTAATTTCCGTCAGATGCGTTGTTTCGCCTTCGCTAAATGGCATAGCCTCAAAACACCCGAATCTGCCACAATCTGGCACGAACATAGGCGACTTACCAAAAACTTCTATCTCCTGATAGTAGTAACGCAACCCTCCTGTCAGGCCAAGATCAAGCTTGTGCCAGTCCTGGATCAGCCACACTCCCGCATCACCCTGAATTATCGCTTGTTTCATCTCCAGATTCACATCGAGCAGCTCTTTGACAATTGCTGGAGGTACGGCGTCTATGCCAGCCGTTAAATCGTGCATATCCATATCATAGCCGCCATACCAGCCATTAATATCAAACCACATCATGCGATTGAGAGCGGAAAACTCATAGCGGGCCCCGAGGGCAAAAAAGCTGTTTGCATGTTGTGCAAGATCAAGAATATCAGCCTTAAGCTCAACATCATCACCGCCCTCTACCGACTGGGATATTTCAAGACCCGGCATGTGTACGGGAAAATAAAGTGACCATTGTCCAGTTTCTGAAGAGCCGGAGTCATTCCCGGATGAAATATCCTGCGCTGCTGCGCCCAGGGGAACACAAAAAAGAACGGCAATTAGATAGATACGACGCATACGTGAGAGACATCCAGAAAATCAGAAGACCATCGAGCGAGAATAAGAGCACGGCTGCAATGATGCAAGAGTTACAGATCCTCAACGCAATACTTGTCGAATTGTTTTTTCACTACAAATAGATAACAATTGCCATAAGAACAGCATGCTATTCTTTTAATAATAATGCAGCTCGGAGACAAACTATGAAACGTCGGGATTTTCTTCAGTACTCAGGACTTGGCGCTATGGGATTAGCGACTTCTTCGGTCATTAGTGGCTGCAGCGAAGAAGAACCGACTGTTAAATTCTGGCAACAGGGGAATTTCAGGCCCGTTGCTGACGAAATCACCGAAACCGTACTCAAGGTGGAAGGGTCCATCCCCCCGGAACTCAATGGTCTTTATGTGCGCAATGGCACGAATTCCTCAACCGGTATCAGCGAACACTTTTTTGGCGGCGATGGCATGATGCACGGTGTTCGCCTCGAAGGTGGGCAGGCCAAATGGTATCGGAATCGCTATATAGACACCCCCGTTTACCGCAAGGAAACCGGGGGGTTTGGTGCCCCAAAACCCGAGGAAACCACCAGTGCAGTTTCGCTGATCTACCACGGCGGCGAATTGATGTCGCTGGGTGAGTTCGGTTATCCGTATTTGATAGATCCGAGTGACTTGTCCACCAAAGGTGCATTCAATTACGACGGCCAGTTGCCCGGCAATATGACCGCCCACCCGAGAATTGACCCGGTAACCGGCGAGCTACTGTTTTTTGGCTACAACGTTACGGCGCCCTACCTTACTTACATGCGCGCAGACGCTGCGGGAAAAATGCTGCAAGTGGAGCCGATTGAGTTAACCGGGCCGAGCATGATCCACGATTTCGCCGTAACCAAAAATTATGTGGTATTTATGGAGATGCCAGTCAGATTTTCATGGCTCTCGGCCATCTCCGGCAGTGGACTTCCCTTTAAATGGGATGACAGTGCCGTGTGCCGATTTGGTGTTATGCCCCGCACAGGCACCAATGCTGATGTCAAGTGGTTTGATATTCCCACCTGCTTCATTTTTCATATCATGAATTCTTTTGAGCAAGGCGACGAGGTTGTACTCGATGCCGCACGATACGACAGTCTATGGGTAAAAAATTCACATGATTTTTTCCACCCTGCGCACCTTTCCCGATTCAGCATGAATATGAAAACAGGCACGGCATCAGTACAGCGGCTCCATGATCAACCGATGGAGTTTCCACAAGTCAATCGACAGTTCTGGACCGAACCCTACCGCTACGGCTATAGCCTGGTAGTCGATGAGAAAAATGACTCCCCCGAACATATCGACAAAGCGCACGGCGGAATTCGCAAATACGATCTGCAGACCGGTGAATCGGACAGCTACCTGCCCGGCCCACAACTGATACCCGGAGAAGCCGTTTTTATCCCTTCTGCCAACAGCACAGGAGAGGATGAAGGGTATTTGGCCAGTTATGTCTACGATAAAAACAGTGAAACCAGTGCTTTTTGCCTATTTGACGCCACCAAAGTTGCCGACGGCCCGTTTGCCAAAGTAGAACTACCTGTGCGGGTACCCGTGGGCTTTCACGGCGTATGGGTACCAGATTCCGCCATCACTTAACTCAGCACTTCCACTGCGCGAGATTGTGTATATAATCACCCATCCAAATGCGCCTGTAGCTCAGCTGGATAGAGTAACTGGCTTCGAACCAGTTGGTCGGGAGTTCGAATCTCTCCAGGCGCGCCAAATCTAAAAAGCCTCACCCTCGGGTGGGGCTTTTTTTGATTTGTAGTATTTGGCCGAAAGAAAACTGAGGCGCTGGCATAATCACAATTAGGCGGTCAGCTCTGTACAACAAATATCCATACTTATTCATCGCCAACGGAGTGCATTGCACAATGCACGCGCCCTGCTCAACCAGAACAATGAATACGCCCTATCTATTTAAAACTGCAATTGCCTGAATCTTCTCTCCCGAATTTCTTGACTTGATTTAAGACTGCATTAAACTTACTAGACACAAACAAGCGTTTCAAGAGCGCGCGCTCCGCCCAAAACCTGACCCTATTGACATTATCAGTGTAAATGCCGGGGAGAGTATGAACACAGACGCAGCGACCATCGATGCGCTTATCGGAAGAATAACCGAGCTGGAAGCCCGAGCGGCCATCCGGGACCTGGTGTCGGATTACTGCCATGGATTCGACAAACGCCATTACCAACGCTTTCTTTCCATCTGGTCCACCGACTGTGTGTGGGACATCGGCCCACCGTTCGGCTGCTTCAAAGGCCACGCGGGTATACACGAGGCTGTTCACCAGGTGCTGTGGCCGGCGTGGCAGGAAACCCACCACCTCACCACCAACCTGCGCATCGAATTCCAAGACCCTAACAATGCCACCTCACTGTGCGATGTAGACTGCATGGGAACCCTCAGCGGCGAAACTGAATGCACCACTGTCGGGGCGAGCTACAGCGACACACTGCGCCGGGAAGACAGCGGCTGGAAGATTTTCGAACGCAATGTACAAATACATTTTATGAACGCAATCCCCGGCACCGTGCTTGCGGCGCCAGAAGCTAAACCCGGCTAAACGCAAAAATTTCAGGTTTTACCCATACTTATAAACGATGTAACCCCGGAGAATGCACATGGAAAGAAAAATTTTACACACCGCACTGGCAATCGCCACCGCTTCTATAGGCGCAACCATGACGCCAATAGCCACAGCGCAGGAACTAGTGCTGGAGGAAATTATTGTTACGGCGCGAAAACGCAAGGAAGACCTACAGGATGTAGGGCTATCCGTCAGTGCGATGAGCAAGACTGAAATATCTCGCACCTTCGCCAGAGACATCAAGGATCTGGCTTTCATATCGCCTAATACGATCATTGATGATACTTCACAGGGCCCAGGGGGCAATGCGGCAATATATATCCGTGGCATAGGAGTGGCCGATGTAGAAAAAAACTTTGAACCCGCAGTGGGTGTAACCATTGATGGGCTCTTTATCGGTGCTAACAGTGGGGCGATTTTGAGGAGCATTGACCTGGCGTCGTTGGAAATATTGCGTGGTCCTCAGGGCACCCTGTTTGGTCGTAACACCATCGGGGGAATGGTTAATGTAGAGAGAACAAGGCCTACCGGTGAGCTGGGTGGCAAAGTTCGCGCTGGTTATGGCGATTATGATACCTACTGGCTAGACGGGGTTGTCAATTTTGGCATTACCGATGACCTGGCGGTAAAGCTAAGCGCGGCGAAGCACGATCAGCGCGAAGGCTACTTTGAAAACGTAAATACGGGTAATGATGACGGCGCCGTCGATTACCAGTCCGTTGGCATCAATCTGCTGTGGAATGCTACTGAAACCCTGGAGTTTGAATACACCTATCAGGATGAGGAAACGGAACAGGATACACCTCCGCTGGTCAACATGGCCCAACCGGACACTCTCTTTTGTGGCACCCTCGGATATTGTGCTCAATCTGTGAGTACGCCGAGTTCGGGAGATAGATACAAGGTAAATACGCTGTTTTTTGAACCAACGACTGCGTCTTTATCACCAGCACCGACTCAAATTGTGACCTCGCCGATAGCCGATTTAATACCGAACAAAGGTGAAGCCACCTTCGATGCTGAAACTCATATCTTTGAAACAAGATGGGATATCAGCGACAGTCTTACAATGAATTACATCTACGGCAGTTATGAAACAGAGGAGACTATTGTCTCTAACTGGAGTTCAGAAGCCGTTATGCTGTTTGGAACAGATCGCCCCGCGGAATATGAGCAGCAAAGTCATGAACTGAGGTTTACCTATGACGCCGGTGATGCACTTAAAGTTGTTGCCGGTGCCTATTTTTGGGAGTCAGAATATGACATTCGTCTACGTAGCTGGATCTCTTTTTCTGTTCCGGATACCGTTGTGGACATACCGCAAACCACACACCAGGAAACGGATTCCCAGGCGCTATTTTTTGAAGCAGATTACGCGTTTAACGACACCTGGACTCTAACATTGGGTGGGCGCTATACCGAAGATGAAAAGGAATCGCAGCAAAGTGGTGATATCAACACAGCACCAAACCATCCCAGTGAAGAATGGGACGAGTTTACGCCCAAGGTCGGTGTGCGTTACAGGATAGATGACGATGCCATGGTCTATGCCACATATTCCAAAGGCTATCGCAGCGGCGGCTTCAATGGTCGGGTCGATTCTCAACTTAACGCAAGGCTACCTTATGACCCGGAGACGGTAGACAATTATGAACTGGGTTTTAAAACCGAGTGGGCGGACGGGAGAGTGCGGTTTAATGGCGCCCTTTTCTATATGGACTACCAGGACAAGCAGGAAGAGATAGGCCTATCCTCTGATGGCCCCACGGGGCAGAGTATTGTGGTGTTTAACGCCGCTGATGCAACCATGCAAGGTTTGGAACTGGAACTGCAAGCGATAGTCACAGAACGCCTGAGTATGAGTGCAAACTTCGGCTATCTCGATTCAGAGTACGATGATTTCAGTTTTGAGAATGAAGGTATCATCACGGATCTTAGTGGGTCTGAGTTCCGTCGAGCACCAGAGTTCACCGGCGCTTTGAATGCCACCTACGAATGGCAGATGGGCAGTGGGGACGCCTGGGTAAGAGGCTCTTACCGTTTTCTGGGTGAGCACTTTATCGAGCAGACTAACCGGCCAGAGCTGGAAAATGATGATCAGCATCTACTCGACGCGTCAGTCAATTATGCAATCAATGGGGTGACCCTTAGTGTCTTCGGCCGTAACCTTACCGAGGAAGACGGTTGGGCACACGGTTTGAATGTCTCTGGCCTGTGGGCTTACGCATCCGCGCGTGCCCCTCGCACCTGGGGTGTGGAAGTATCTTACGACTTCGGAGCACAGTGATCGTCAACACTGAATCGTTTAATCGTTAGTAAATAACGCACACCCTGTCTAAGATGGGGTGTGCGTTTTTTTATAGGGCCAATTATGAGTGAACAACAAATTATCGCACTATTGGACAAGCAGGCTATCTCCGACATCGTCATGACTTACGCACGCGCCATTGATCGCCTGGATGAAGCGCTGCTGCGTTCGGTCTTTCACCCCGACTCCCAGCACGCTCACGGCTTTGTCGGGCCCTCCTCAGACCCATCGCTGCCATCAAAACCTGGAGAGCCAATGGATTTCGTTGCCTACGCCTTTGATGTACTCAATACGCACACGCGAACTCAGCACCAACTGGGCAATATCCTTATCGAGTTAGAAGGCGATAATGCTTATGCCGAAACTTATTTTACCGCCTATCACCGAATGCGGGCAAAGAGCGACCCACAAGCTGCAGAAAATGCCTGCGACACAGAAATGGATTTCTTGGTCGGTGGGCGCTATCTGGATCGCTTTCAAAAACGCGAGGGTATCTGGAAAATCAGCCATCGAACAGGCCTGACCGACTGGATGCGCACTGAATCGCCATCGACCCAGGGCTTTTTCGATATACCCGAGGGTTTAAGAGGCCAGCGCGGTGCACAAGACATGGTGTATCGCCGCCGTGAAGCGTTCGGCTAATTCCAGATAAAGGTAACGGCCAGCCACGTCAAATAATCATCTGAACAGGAGAACATCATGTCCAATCGCCTCGAAGGAAAAGTCGCGGTCATTACTGGTGCAGCCAGCGGTATCGGCGAAGCCAGCGCAAGACGGTTTGTCGCCGAAGGCTGCCGTGTGGTGCTGGGTGATATTCAGATTGAAGAAGGCCAAGCGCTGAGCGCTGAGCTGGGCGAAAACGCAATATTTGGTCAGTGCAACGTCACATCAGAAAAAGACATCGCCGCACTGGTAGATCTTGCCGTGAGTGAATTCGGCCAACTGGATATCATGTTTAACAACGCTGGCATCGTCGGCGCGATCGGACCGATTGAAACAACCATTGAAGCCGAGTGGACGGCAACGCTTGCCGTTCTTCTCAATGGCGTTTTTTTCGGGATGAAACATGCTTGCCGCGTAATGAAACCCCAGGGCTCTGGCTCCATCATTAGCATGTCCAGTGTTGCAGGGATGACGGGTGGTTTGGGGCCTCATGCCTACAGTGCTGCAAAACATGCAGTGGTGGGCCTAACTAAAAATGTTGCTGCTGAAGCCTGTGGCTATGGCGTGCGAGTGAACGCGATCGCACCCTATAGTGTTGCTACCTCAATGGTTGCCGATGCCTATCTGCACGACCATAAGGCGATAGACGAAGCTACCAAGATGCTGACCGACGAATCTCCGTTAGTCAATCGACCTGGACTGGCAATAGATGTTGCCAACGCCGCCTTGTGGCTGGCCAGTGATGAGTCTGGATACACCTCAGGCCTCACCTTGACGACTGACGCCGGAATTACCTCAGGTGCGATGCCTGGAGGACCACGTTTTTCCGAACACTTACCAATGCAGCGAGAAGCGGGCAAGTCGGGCCTCTAAAAAGAACAGGAGCAAATGTATGGACAGTGCCAGGGAAAGTATCCTCGAACTCATGAACGAGTACTGTTACCGGATTGATCGCGGCGACCTGCAAGCTTTTGCCGATCTGTTCAGTGACGGGACCTGGCTGGTGCAAGGCGACCCCTCCGGGGGGGACACCGGTTCGGCGGCCGTTATGGAGACCTTACAAAATATCATTCTCTACGACGGTAAGCCTAACACTAAACACGTAATGAGTAATATCCTGCTGCAGATAGATCCAGGCGGAGAGACGGCCAGCGCCCAGTGCTACATCACTGTAAACCAGGCCGTGCCGCCAGACTTTCCACTACAACCTATTTTCATAGGCCACTATTACGACAGTTTCAGTTGTATCGATGGCAGCTGGCGCTTTAAGCTGCGCGACATTCAGCCGGATTTAGCGGGGGACCTCAGCCACCATCGCGCTGACTTCCAAAAAAGTTAAATGGCACTTCGCTCTAAATGCAGTTGCGACTTCAATTCGTGGATGCAGGAAAAATAAAAAAGAGAATAACCATGATCGATCTTTCCTATTCGGCTCAGCACAGCCGCTTAGCGCGGTATGCCACAGTATTGGCCTTCGCATTTAGCCCACAGCTTGCCGCAGCAGCAACTGAACAGCTGGCTGAGGGCAAAGCTATTTTTGCCAAACAGTGCGCAACTTGCCATCATCAAAGTTTGCGAGGCACGGCCCATGGGACGAAACTGCGGGGCATGGAGTTTTTGACAAAGTGGGCGGGTAGAACCTCGAACGACGTTTTGGCAACGGTAAGTAGAACCATGCCTCCAGGTGGAGGAGCGAATTTATCGCCTCAACAATACCTGGCCGTTGTCGCACACATAATGGACGCCAATGAATTGCTGGCGAAGGATATCGAGCTATCGAAAGATTCCGCTGTGATGATCGGTGCCGCGGGCACAGAGGCATTGGATTCATGGTCCGATGCGGGACTAATCGCTGAAGTCGCAAAAACCAGATCCGGGTTTTTAAATCGTAAAATCAAAGACTTCAGACCGGTCAGTAGTGCAGAACTGGCCAATCCTGCAGACCAAGACTGGCTGAGTTGGCGCCGTACACTGGATGGCCAGGCGCACAGCCCGCTTGATCAAATCAATAAAGATAATGTAGAAAGTCTGACCCTGGCCTGGTCACTGGCCATGCACGATGGCAGCAATCAAGTCACACCGCTGGTTCGCGACGGTATTATGTTTTTAACCCATGCTGCCAACATGATTCAGGCACTCGATGCCACCAATGGTGAATTAATATGGGAGTACCGATACCCATATCCCGAGGCGTCTCGAACACTCGCCGGTCCGGTTCGAAATATCGCGCTGTACGAAGACAAGCTGTTTATGGCGACCTATGACGCTGCAATCGTCGCTATCGATGTCCGCACCGGTGAACAACTATGGCGCACTGAAAAGGCCGATTATCGCCTGGGCTATACCCACACAAGCGGTCCGATTATTGGCGATGGTGTGGTGCTGAGTGGCATCAATGGCTGTGAACTGTTCAAAGAAGGTGGCTGCTTTATTACTGGGCACGATGCGCAAACTGGCGAGGAGTTATGGCGAACCTCAACCATTGCCCTTCCGGGCGAACCAGGTGGTGACACCTGGGCCGGTATTCCATTAGAGCGCCGTGCTGGCGCAGACTCATGGATTGCCGGCAGTTACGACCCCCAGCTAAAATTGTTTTATATCGGCACCGCACAAGCAAAACCCTGGGTCGCAGCTAGCCGAAATATGAGTACTGAAGATGCAGCACTTTATAGCAATTCAACGCTGGCGCTAAACCCTAAGACAGGAGAGCTAGTTTGGTATTACCAACACATTCCGGGCGAGACCATAGACATGGAAGTCGGGTTCGAGCGAGTACTGGTAGACGATAATGATCAAAAAATGCTTCTCACCGTGGGCAAAGACGGCATCTTATGGAAACTCGATCGACGCGATGGTACCTACATTGATTTAACGGAGACCATGGCGCAGAACATTTTCAAACAGCTGAATCGAAAAACCGGACAGGTAGTGTACCGCGATGACATTCGCGAAGCGGGAATTGGCGACAAAATTAGTGCATGCCCTGGTATTTACGGTGGTCACAACTGGCAGGCGATGGCCTATAGCCCACAAATACGTAGCCTGATTATTCCACTTCATCAAATCTGCTCTGAGCTGGCCGGACGCGAGGTCGACCAATCAATCGGCGGTGGCGGCTTTGGGGGCGACTCCCGCTCTTATGCGGTTCCTGGCAAAGAGGGGTCGCTGGGTAAACTGGTAGCCTATGATGTGCGAACGATGTCGGAAGTTTGGAGCCACGAACAAAACGCAATTTTTATGACTGGCGTATTAACGACTGGCAGTGGGTTAGCGTTTGTTGGCGACCTGGATCGATATTTTAAGGCCTTTGACGTGAACACCGGCAAAGTGGTGTGGGATACGCGGGTCGGCGCACCAACCCATGGTTTCCCCATCACTTATTCGGTAAAGGGCAAACAGTATGTGGCAGTGCCAACCGGAATGGGTGTCTTTCGTGCCAGCACTGCCATCATCAGCTCGGACATCTATCAGCCCTCGAATGGGCAGGCACTGTACGTCTTTAGCTTGCCCGACTAAACGCATACCAATCAACAGAGACTAGGATATTTCCGCGCCAAATTATCCGCACATTCTCAGTGAGTCCAACTGCTTAAGCGTAGCGGCGCAGGCACGAGCGGCTTCCGCCCCTTTAAGCACAAAGTGCTCGGAAAAGAACTTGTTGTGCTCGTCATTGCCATGAAAATGATGCGGCGTTAGAACAGCGGTAAATACTGGAACATCCTGATCCAACTGCACTTGCATCAAACCGCTGATGACCGATTGGGCAACAAATTCATGCCGGTAAATACCACCGTCAACCACCAGCCCGGCAGCCACCACCGCTAGATACTGACCGGTCTGGGCAAGCCGTTTGGCAAGTAAGGGAATTTCAAACGCCCCGGGAACCTCAAACAAATCGATGTCCCGGTGACCCAATGTCTCCATTTCTGACAGAAATGAATCCCGGGCGCGATCAACTATGTCACGGTGCCAACAAGATTGGATAAATGCGATTCGACCGCCGCCGATGTCCTCGGTGTAAGCGATCTGTGATTGAGATTTCATTTTGGCGCCCTTTTCAAAATTATTAGGGCGAAAAGGGACGCGTAACAAGCCACTGCGACATCCGGACAAACCGGACCTGCAGCTACCCGCAAGCAAATACCTAATCCTCATAACCGGACTTTAACCGTCGGCCCCGGAATCACACCGAGTCTGCTGTCCCTGTTGCCTGCACAACAAGCGCCCGCGGGCTACACGTTACTACGCGATTACCGCCGGTGGGGACTTCCACCCCGCCCTGAGAACCCCCATATCTGGGGAACCCGGGCAGATTAATGCATTTCCACTTCAGCGGCAAGCTACAAGGCGCAGAACTATCCCCTATAGATGCTCCCCCCTACCCCCATTCAAACCTTTTTGCAGTAGAATCAACCAACAAGAAACACAGTGGAGGAAAATACAATGCAAGCATGGCGCTTCTTAATGCCAAATGCCCTTGGCTTTACACTCAAAAACCTGGCTCATGCCTGTATCGACAAGCTCAGCGGCGCACCGAAAAGAACAGTGCAAGCAGCCTCTTACGTGGCCCAGAAAGCTCGCCAGGGCGATCCCAAGGATGTTCTTAAAACGCTGGATGAGTTCGCAGCCAAGCGGCGCTGGCTAATGAGTGTTGGGCCTGAAAAAGGCCCCTTGATGGCGGAGCTCGCTGGACGCCTGCCCGAAAACCCACGAGTTCTTGAACTGGGCGCCTATTGCGGCTATTCCTCAATTTTACTGGCGCAGTCACTGGGTGAGAAGGCCACAATCGTATCGATAGAAATAGACAGCGATTCTGTATCCAGTGCCCGCGCCAATGTCGAGCACGCCGGCTTGACGGGACAAATCAGCTTTTTACACGGCCCGTCATCCAAAATGATCGCAACGTTGGACGGCGAGTTTGATCTGGTATTCCTTGATCACTGGAAGGATCTCTATAAAGCCGACTTACAACTCATAGAGCAATGCCAACTCATAAAACCCGGAAGTATAGTGGTGGCGGACAATGTCGGTAAAATTTTTGGTCCGGAAAGTTACCTTGAGTATGTACGCAACAGCGGCCGTTATGAATGTGAAAGCCGAACGGCAACCATCGAGTATACCTCGGTGCCTGACGCCGTAGAGATCTCAGTGTTACTAGCTGTTAACAGCCCGGCCAAACCGTAATGGCTATCAACTGGTATCCCGGCCACATGCATAAAGCCAACCGGGAAATGAAGGAGGCATTGCCACAGGTTGATCTGGTCATTGAGCTATTGGATTGCCGGCTACCATTCAGCAGCCAGAATCCATCCATAGCGGCGCTTGCAAAAGATAAACCCTGCATCAAGATACTGAGCAAATCGGACTTGGCGGACCCCAAGATCACCAAACTCTGGCAGGATTACTTCGAAGCCGAAGCATCCGTGAAAACGCTACTCACCACGCTGGATCAGCGCGACAAAGCAGTACGATTAATGCAGCTATGCGACAAACTGGTCCCCCATAAAACAAGCAGCACAGTAAAAATGCTGGCAATGATTACGGGAATACCGAATGTCGGTAAATCTACCCTTATCAATGCGGTGGCAGGTAGGAGCGTAGCCAAAACCGGCAACGAACCGGCAATCACCAAGGGGTTACAAAAGATCCGCATTGATGACGGCATAGTTTTTCTCGACACCCCTGGCATTCTGTGGCCCAAAATACACAACGAGAACAGCAGCTATCGTCTGGCGGCCTCTGGGGCGATTAAAGATACCGCAATGGAAGTTGAAGACGTTGCTCACTACCTCTCAGGCTATCTCCTGCAGCAGTATCCAGATTATCTGGCTGATCGCTATGACCTGGCGAGAATTCCCCTGAACGAAATGGCTTTCCTGGAATTGCTGGGAGCCCAACGCGGCTGTCTTCGCTCGGGCGGGCAAGTTGATCTGGAAAAGGTTTCCTCAATTTTGGTGAATGAATTTCGCTCTGGAAAGCTGGGCAGAATTACCTTGGAAACCCCGAGCATGATAACTGCTGAAGAGAAAATCGTTGCCCAGCAACGTCGCGAGAAAGCCGAGCGTGACGAACTGCGAAAACAAAAAAAACACGGCAGCCGAAGGGCGCCTGACAAAGCGAACTAAGGTCCATTATGAGAGTACTTAAAACCACCTTGATGATTGGCGCCGGCCTGATACTGCTTGCCCTCGGCTTATTAAGCATTGTGCCTGCGGTGCTTGAAAAGCAAATGAATACGGTCATACCACACGCCCCCTACACGGTATCGGAGGAGGCTTTAAAACTGCACGGCTCGCTAATTATCGCCGACCTGCATTCTGACAGCACGTTGTGGAAGCGCAACCTGCTTGAGCGTGGAGATCGCGGACACGTGGATATCCCCAGAATGCGTGAGGGCAATGCAACGCTGCAGATGTTCACGTCTGTGACGCGTTCTCCAAGAGGCCAAAACTATGAACAAAACTCCAGTGACGCCCTGGACAACATCACTCTTCTCGCTATCGCTCAGGGCTGGCCGATATCTACCTGGAATAGCCTGACTGCCCGGGCCCTGTACCAGGCAGAGAAATTGAAATCACTTGAAATTACTGCCCCCCAAGAGTTTCAAATGGTCTATTCTGCCTCCGACCTGAAACGCTTGCTGGAGCGGCGCACGAATTCAGAACAGGTGGTTGGAGGCATTCTGGGTACGGAAGGGTCACACGCGCTGGATGGCAAACTGGAAAATATTGATACCCTATTCAACGCGGGGTTTCGCATGATGAGCCTGCAACATTTCTTTGACAATAAACTGGGCGGTTCACTGCACGGAGAAAGTGGTAAAGGCTTAACGCCCTTCGGTGAACAAGCAGTTGATAGAATGCTGGAACTGGGTGTAATACTGGATGTATCACACTCTTCGCCAGCGGTGGTACTGGATGTAATAAATCGCACTGACAAACCCTTGCTTGTAAGCCACACAGGATTTCAGGGCCACTGCAATTCACCCCGCAACATCAGCGACGAACTGATGATAGCCATAGCGGCAGACGGCGGTTTAATCGGTGTCGGCTATTGGGACGCTGCAGTGTGTGACGCAAGCCCTAAAACGATTGTAGCGGCCATTGAGTACGGCATTGATCTGGTAGGCGAAGATCATGTTGCGCTTGGCTCAGATTTTGACGGTTCGGTAGCCGCGCCCTTCGATATCTCTGAACTGGCGGCGCTGACAGACGAAATGCTGCAGGCTGGTTTCACCGAACGTCAAATTCGCAAGGTGATGGGGCTAAATATCATACGTTTTATGGCGAAAAATTTACCGCAGTAGAAGAAAATATACGCGGGCCATAACTTATTACAGTGATGTAACTAACACCAAAACTCAACGCACCTACGAAAAATTGGAGCTGGCAATAGAATGAGTATTCCAAGAATGGTTTATCTGACACTAACCATAGCCGGCGTTGTCATGACCTGGTATTACAACCTGCAATTTATGCAAGAATCTGGCGGCGCATTCAATGTCTCTGATTTTATTGCGGCCAGTTCAAGCAATGCCGCTGCAAAATCGATCAGCTGGGATTTAGCCATCGCCTGTTTCGCAGGCCTGAGCTGGATCTATTTTGAATCCAGACGTTTGGGGCTGCGATATTTCTGGGCGTACATAATTCTCGCCTTTGGCGTTGCCTTTGCATTTGCGTTCCCGCTGTTTTTATTCGTGCGACAGGGAAAACTGGAAGCACTGCAACGCGAGTAACAACACCCTTCATTCATCGGGATCACGCCCCCATCATTGAAGACTCAGTCAAGTAATCAATAAGTTGCCGCCGCTCACGCTCACTTTCCCTGGTTCTCTTCAACAAATGTGTCGAACGCACCTCACGATCCAGAAACAACTTGCCACTAATTTTTCCGGACTCAGTAGCTATCGCCAACCAAACAATGGTATCGGCACCCTCTAGCGCCGAGCGAAGTATGTATTTTGTCAGTTTCCGAAAGACAGGTAGAGCGTTCTGAACGCCGGGCGTATCCGCCCAGCCTGGATGCATGGCATTCACCACGATACCATCGCTCGCCCAGTTCTGAGCCCACTCCTGGGTCAACACCATTAAGGCTCTTTTCTCACGCGCATAGGCCACACTGCCGGAATATTTTTCGCCATCGTTATTCTGCAACGCGTCTACGTCCAGTTTTTGACTGTACATACCGCCAGAAACCACATTAATAACTCTCGCCGCAGAAGCCTCCATCAATAATGGTTTCAAACCCTCTGTTAAACGGCAGGGACTCAATAATAGCAGCGCATGACTTTGCTCCAGCCCCTCCTGCGTTAGGGAGCGCGGATTAAACAGCGCACCGGCGTTGTTAACCAGCACGTCGATAGGCTTTCCTCGATGTAACAGAAGAGCAATAAGCTTATCAACATCAGCCATGAGGCTCAAATCGGCCAATTCATAACGAATATCGGAGTTGCCTGTTTCGAGCTCAAGCTCAGCCACTGTAGCGCTAGCTTTGCCCTCATTTCTAGCGATTATAGTCACTTGCGCTCCGCGCCTGGCAAACTCCTTAGCACACGCATAACCAATGCCAGCGGTGGCCCCGGTAACAACCATATGTTTACCCCTGACCGATGCTGAGATGGGATTAAAGTGTTTACTGCCCAGCGTATAGCCCAGACGGGAGAATAAGGTGAGGCCCGGCAGTACCATCTTATCCGCATGTTGGTTGAACTTCGATGTAGCCTTAACTGGAAAGTTGTCCTCCAAAGCAACACCGAGCCCTGCCACCGACTCGCGTCCCATTTTCTGTAACCGGGATTGAACTAAAGAAACAAAAGGCTTCAGCAGTGGCTTGAAGTCGAACGCAGCGCGATAACTCAGCAATGTTCGATTGCCTGACGGGGACAGTGATATTTCCTCGCGCACGTCAAAAAACTTGCTGCGACCGGCCAATACAATAAGCTTGTTGGGTTTTAGATCCACCACTCTATATCGAATGGCAACCCGACCAACTGGCAGGGCACTCACTAACTCAAACTCAGTTCCCACGGCGATAGCTCCCGGCTTGAGCTTGTGCGCGGTCAGAACAGTAGTGCACCACTCCGGCTTTGCAGTCAAGTCGCTAACGTAATCAAAGACTTCTCCAATAGGCCTATTTACTTCTACCGTTTCATGTAGCGTAGTCATGCATTTCTCATCGTGCTTGCCAATTCATTGGGTGATACGCGCCGTGGGAGTTCTCGGCTCACATTTCGTGTTGTTGATATCGGGAAAAGACATCTAAACCAGCATCTCCTGCGTATCCTAATTATACAAATTTTCTGGAGACCTGCTTTATGACCCCATGTGTGCTCGAATCGCGCCCGCTTTACAGTATCGGCACTGTATCGCGACTCACAGGAATCAAGGCAGACACCCTGAGAATATGGGAGAGGCGCTATGGTCTGGGCGCGACCAAGAAGTCCACCGGTGGAAGACGTGAATATACCCAATCTGACCTTGAACACCTGCAAATTATTGCCGCTCTGCGTACTCAGGGAACGCGTATTGGCGATATATGTAACCTCGACAGAAAAACCTTAGAGCTTATGCTTCGATGCTCCCACAGCCACGGCACAGCAACACTGCCAAAACTAAGGCCCAGAGTCCTTTTTATTGGTGAAGATCTAGCTGACTGGCTCGACCTGCATCCTGGATACCTGGCGAAGGTATCAGCTTTTATAAGCCGGACCTCTGCAGAAGCAATTATATCAGCGCCAGAGACCCGCCAGCCCGGCTATGATGCGGTTTTTGTTCAATGCAGCACAATCGACCACAGCACAGTTATAGAGTTGGAAAACCTCCGGCGGGTAACCGGCGCAAATCAGCTTGTGGCCTGTGCCACCAGCGTTTCAAGCGCCTGGTTGAACGAGCTGAAGAGAATCGATGTAACGATGCTGTCATTACCCCCGAACCCGGGAAAACTGGGAACTGAAATAAATCGTAGCGTGATTGATTTGGCGCGAAACCTCGGAGACAGCGACACCGGGGAACTGGCCAACGCCAAACCCAGACAATTTTCGGACCGCCAGCTAGAACAGGCATGGTCTATTGAAACAACTCAGGCAAGCATTAGTCCTACGCAATTATCTCAACTAATTAAAGAACTGAATACCTTTGAACTATTATCGTCTGAGTGCCCTGTGGATAACTGGCAAGAGTCGGCGGTAAATAGCTGCGTCTACGCTTATACAAACCAGGCTAGATGGTTAATGGAAAAAGCGATGCAGGCGGTACTAGAAGGACAAAAATAGTATTAAGGGTTACTGGAGGTAACTACGGGGTCACTGTAGTGATAACGAATATCTACATCAAGTGACTCTCCATCGATACCGCGGAGATTGCTAATACCCTGGAACCGTAGCAGTTTTTTTTCGGGGCGGGAATACGAGACAGTAATGGGGTCCACCAGCATCCCTAGTAACCACGAATCCAGAACGATCTCGAGACAAAGCTCTGCTGCGAAACAACTCTCTTCATCTACTCGCTGAGCACGCATTTTCAACGGTTTTTCAAATCCCGGGACCAGCAACGGAAACTTCACAACCTCTCCCGAATCTAGCACGTCCCACTTACTGCGCACATAATTGTCAAAGCCCGCGTCGACCACCCAGTCAGGGTTACCTGTCAAAGTGAGATCTGCCTGTTCGGCCTTTCGAAAATTTTTCACCACCAGGCTTGGGCTGTGTGGACCTGTACGATAGTCCAGCAGTTTTTGAGCAATCAGTTCGCCTGTAACATCGCGATAATCTACGGAGCACTGAGTCGAAGAAAGATCACAAAAATGAAACTCTCTGTAAATCAGGTTTCCGCTGCTACGGTCGTAAGCACTGCCAGTAGCAGTAGATAATGGATTTTCAGCGATAGCCACTGCTCGACATGTAATCACAAAATAGGCGCAAAAAAACGCTGCCGAATATCTAGCTAAGCTTTTCATTCGCTCTCCCGGATCGTGAAAGTACGTCCGCCAAATCCAGAAGAGCGGGAAAAAGCATAGCCCAAAGCAATCCGACAGCCATTGGACCGTAAACAGCGGAACCAAATGCAACCTCGGTGAGTCGCGTGCCTGCCGTATATGACACTGCACCGCCTATAGCGCCCAAGAAAGCCGACAAGAAGTACCTGCCGCGCAGGGTCGAGAACGCGTGCAACAAGGTGGAAGCCAGAACAGGCCAGAGACAGGCCATCCACAACGGCGGCAGCACCGATAGCCCGGCGCCAGTAAAGACACCTACGCGGAAAAGAAGCTGATCCAGCAGGCACCCGAGAACTGTGACAACGCCGATGACCCGCAGCTCAGGAAACCCTTTGCCCATCACGATAAAGTGAATGACTAAATGAAGAGCGGCAAAGAGCGGTGCGTATACTACTGAGTGAGTCATAACGATTCCCAGCCAGGCCAGGTTAAACATCATCCCGTTTAGCAACATGTTGCCAAATTTGTGTCGACTAGCCAGCTCGTGCATCCGTATCCCCATGATCTTTCTCTAAGCCTATATCAATAAGTAATACGCCCGCCATGGAATTCAGATCACTGCAACTGGTCGAATTTAGTTTGCGCGCCATCAATCTATTTTGGTGGTCTGTGCGTATACCGACTAAACACCTCAGTGGACATAACATGCTTAAACGAATCATCACGGTGCTGGCACTTTACCTGCTGTGCGCATGCTCCTCGGTGCAAGTTACCGACTATGCCAAGTTCCAACCGATCATAGATCCAGTAATTTTCTTCAACGGCGAACTCTGGGCCCACGGTGTAATCAAAAACCGTGGCAACAGAGTTATCAGAACCTTCAGCGCCAAAATCAATGCTTACTGGAAGGACGGCATTGGTACTCTCGAAGAGGATTTCGTGTTCAACGATGGAGAGGAACAAAGAAGGGTATGGACACTAACACCCAATAAGTCCGGAGGCTACACGGGCACTGCCGATGATGTCATAGGCGACGGTCTACTAACCCTCTCGGGCAATAGCGTGTTTCTGGATTATGTACTCAGAGTTCCCTATGGCGACTCTACTATCGATCTCCGCGTGGACGATCGCATGTACCTCGTCTCCCCGGAAGTGCTAATAAATGAGTCGCGTATGACGAAGTTTGGCGTTACTGTGGGTTTCATTGACCTGGTCATTATTCGCCAGCCCCCAAGCAACTAACAAAAACGGATATTTATATGTCTATTAAGCTCTCAGGGCCCTGGGATTTAGAAAATATCAACCACTTCTTAAATGATTCCACAATACCACTGCGCCTTTCCTGTAACGCTGCAGACGGCTTCCCAAGAGTCATATCACTTTGGTTTGCGTATGAAGCCGAAACGCTGTACTGCGTTACACACCAATCTTCAAAGCTGATTTCCTTGTTACACAGAGACCATCGGGTCGGCTTTGATGTGTCGCCCAATATGCCACCTTATTTTGGTATCCGCGGCCAGGGAAGTGCCAACCTTGAACCGCTCGGGGAAAACCGGATGCTGGAAAAACTCCTTGAGCGCTACGTGGGCGACCTGGACTCTCCCTTCTCTCAATGGTTGTTATCACGCAGTCCGGAGGAAGTGCTAGTAACAATCAAACCGCATCAGCTATATAGCTGGGACTATCGGAACCGCATGGCTAACAAGTAGACAATCAGCTCAGAAATTCTGCTCGTGTTCGAACATCGTTTTTGAATTGCCCGCCAAGTGCTGTGGTTTGGGTGTTGGAATTTGAGTCCATGACGCCCCTTGCCTTCACGCAGTAGTGCGTCGCCTTAATTGTTATCGCAACATCATCGGTCTTCAACAAAGTCTGTAAGGCCACCAACACCTGCTGTGTCAGTCGCTCCTGAACCTGAGGTCGCTGAGCGAAAAAACGAACGATCCGATTTATCTTGGACAAGCCGATGATCTTTTCCCCGGGAATGTATGCCACATTAGCCATGCCATCTATGGTAATAAAATGATGTTCGCAGGTACTCACCACTGCAACATCATTTACCTTGACCATTTCTTCTACTCCCATCTTGTTATCTATGGCTGTAGCCTTGGGGAAATGTGCGTAGTCCAATCCTGAGAAGATCTCATCCACATACATTCTGGCTATTCTCTGCGGTGTCTCACAGAGGCTGTCATCCTCTAAATCAAGACCAAGCGTACGGACAATATCGGCGAACGAATCACGGATACGGTGGTATTTTTGGTCACGACTTAAACCGTTATCAACCACAGGCGTTTCCAGTCCTCGTTCAATGAGAACATTTCTGACTGATTTTGCATCTTCGGAAATCGCCAGTGGATGGTTTACCACTGCTTCCATTACTACATTTTCCATAAAAACGAACTCTTTTAAGCGTATTTAAATAATGTACGCACCATAGTGCAATTCAGATCGCTTGAAACCGATATCCCGGCTTTGCAAAGGCCAATTGCACGGTGCTAATGATTCGCTCCCGAAAACCTCCCTCACAATAACAAAGATAAAACTCCCACATCCTAATAAACTGCTGATCAAAGCCCATCCCCTGAACCTCATCCAGTTTTGCCAGAAAACGATCTCTCCAGTGCGACAGCGTCATAGCATAGTCCTGGGTTATATCGCGCAGATGGACAATCTGCATGTCAGTGTCACTGGCAATGTGATCAGCAAGAACAGCAACGCTGGGAAGACAGCCACCGGGAAACACATAACGCTTAATGTAATCAACAGAATCTCTGGCAGCTTCATAACGCTGGTCAGCCATTGTTATTGCCTGAATAACCATTTTCCCGTTGTCCTTGAGCAGACTAGAGCAGGTTTCGAAATAGTTTTTGTAAAACTGATGCCCAACCGCTTCAATCATTTCAATGGAAACTAACTTATCGTAGACACCCGTAAGGTTTCGATAGTCTTCACACAATAAGGTAATTTTATCTTCTAGTCCCTCCTGCTTAACCCTGGCGCAGGCATATTGATATTGCTCCTGGGAGATTGTAGTAGTGGTTACATGACAGCCGTAATATTTGGCGGCATGTAAAGCCATACCACCCCAACCAGTGCCTATTTCAAGAAGATGATCGGACTCTTTCAGCTCCAGTTGTTGGCACATTTCATCCAGCTTCGCCTCTGAAGCCTCTTCGAGGCTTGTCGCACTGTTATCAAAAAGCGCCGACGAATACATCATGGTTGGGTCGAGAAAAAGCTGGAAAAAGTCATTTCCAAGGTCATAGTGCGCTGCAATATTATCCTTGGAGCCCTTTTTGGTATTACGGTTATAGCGATGAGCAATGCCAAGAGCCGCCTTCGCCATCCATGACTGCTGATCCTCCATACGCTGCATTACCCCCATATTGGCACTAAATACGCGGATGACGTCCACTAGATCCGGGGAGGTCCAATGGCCCTGTATGTAGGCCTCACCTGCGCCCAGCGTTCCGCCTGTCATCATCTGTGTATAGACCGATGGCGTATGGATATGCACTTCACCGTGAGGGCCATTCAAGTCGTCTGCATTTCCAAAATGGTAGCTTTTGGGTCCCTCATGTACAGTCAGAGAACCCGCTTCAAATTCTGCAAACAGTTTAAACATTGCCTCTCGCGCTAACCGTGCACCTATCCTGGCACTACGTCCTTGTGGCAAGTTAATACTGCCCACACTTAGTTCATTCATTATTCGCTCCAATGGCATGGTTACCGGGGTGTTTATGAACAGGTACGCCCTTCAGGTAGAGACGCAGGGCCTGCCAATAAATGGCAAGACCAACCTTTAACGTCATAAAGGGATGCCTGATTAGTAATTTGTTAAGATTTCTGGCTGTTAATGGGATTGCCGACAGGGACAAGGTCGCGTCGAATACACGCTCCCCTTCACTGCTGTTTTCCATATGCAGGATGAGCCGTTTCCCCGGTGTACAACTGCGCCAGAGATAGCGCATAGACATAGGATTAAACGGTGAGACATGAAATTTTTTGTCGAATTGTGTATTAAGCCAAGCACCCTGCTCTGGCCCGGCCAACACATAGCTGTGGCGTTCGTCCCAGGGCGTGTTGTTCACTTCGGCTACGATAAACTCCAGCTGACTTTCATCTTCATTGAAGCAGTAATAGCACGCAATGGGATTCATAACATGCCCGAAATAACGCAGATTCGCCAGTAGATAGATGGGACCCAAGTGACGAACTCCCTCCTCTTCCCATATTCTACGCCTAACTTCCTGATCGAGCGGCATTTCCGGATCGCCCAAAAAATCACTGCGCCGGAATTGGGCCAGGGCCCGCCCATCAGCAGACCAAAATCGTTTATCTGAAAACAATTCCGGCAATTCATCAAGGCACAGGTAGGGCATGAAGACCCTATATTCGAATTGGTGATTGCGTGGGCTCACGCGCCGGTGCCGCAACGTACCTTCATAGAGCCGTGACTTCACGCGACAGCTCGGGCTGATACACCTAGCGCATTGGCAACGCGCAGGCCACTGGACACGCCATCCTCATGAAAACCATTGTTCCAATAGGCCCCGCAAAACCAGGTATTTGCAACCCCATTAATCTCCTGCCAGCGCTGCTGCGCCGCCATGCCAGGTAGTGAGAAAACCGGATGATCGTATTGAAAACTGCCAATAATCTTGTGCGGATTGATTGCCTTTGTATTGTTCAAAGTGACACAGAAGGTCTCTGGAGCGGTAATTCCCTGAAGAATATTCATATTGTAAGTCACCACAGCTGGTTCAGATTCCTCACCCAGCGAATAATTCCAGCTGGACCAGGTTTTCTTGTTCCTGGGCAGCATCAATGTATCAGTATGAAGCACCACATCATTGCTTTGATAGGGTATCGCCCCAAGAATACTGAATTCCGCGGCACTGGGTTCCTCAAGCATCGCCAGCGCCTGATCCGAATGGGTCGCAATAACCACTTCATCAAAGTGCAATTGTTGACCGTCAGACATTATAAGTATCACACCGGGGCCTGCATTTCGAGCAATAGATGCGACCGCATTACCAGTATAAATACGGTCAGAGAAACGGGCGCAAAGCGGCCTCAGGTACTCCCTGGAACCGCCCTCGATCACTCGCCACTGCGGCCTTTGGCTCACCGACAGCAAGCCGTGATTCTTGAAAAACCGCAGGAAAAAACTAACCGGAAAGTCCAGTATGGTATTTGTATCCGCCGACCAGATTGCCGAGCCCATGGCGGCCAAATATTGGCGGGTAAACTTGTCCCCGTAGCGATTCCGCTCAAGGTAGTCTCCGAGGGTCTCACTCTGGGGTACATTGCCCGAATCAAGGTCGGCAACCGATTCACGGTTAAACCGTAATATGTCCCGGATCATATTGATGAAAGGCAGGGACAGAAGATTACGTCGTTGGGCAAAAAGTGTATCCAGATTCGTACCGGAATACTCAAGGCCTGATTGAGGGTCCATCACACTAAAGCCCATTGCCGTGGCTTTACTCGGAACCCCCAGTTCATCCATCAAAGCTATGAAATTGGGGTAAGTCCAGTCATTAAATACAATGAAGCCCGTATCAATGGCATAACGACGTGTACCCAACTGGACGTCGACCGTGGCAGTGTGACCGCCAACCTGCTCGCCTGCCTCAAAAACAGATACCTCATGATCAACACTCAAATAGTGCGCACAGCTCAGACCAGATATACCTGAACCAATAACCGCTATTTTCATTTCTACCTCTCTCCAATAGGATTCGCAATGTACACGCCAGTATCAGAAGCAAATACGAAACCAATATACATTTGGATCATCAATTAGACGAATATGTAACTTACTCCGACGTTATGCTCAACACCGCAGAGACTGGCAGAAAAAAGCCGCAATAGGGTGATCCAAACGGCCGGGGGTGCGTATACTGTTCAAACCGCAGTGGAAATGAGAATGTTCTTAGTGAAAGACGATTCCGATACAGATGGCAAACGTGCCGCTGATGAAGGGGGCACGGGTAGGCGAAATGACGAATGGAGTGAATGCCTTCTCCTCATTGCAAAGAACGAGGACAGGGCGGCATTTTCTAGACTGTTTAGGCATTTCGCGCCTCTGATGAAAGCATTTGCGTTGTCTGGCTCCACTTTGTCTGCAAACAACGCCGATGAACTGGTACAGGAAGTGATGTTGAAGGTCTGGCAAAAGGCAGGGGCATTTAACCCTGAGAAGGCTGCCGCGAGCACCTGGGTGTACACCATCGCTCGCAATTGTCGCACCGATATGTATCGACGCTTACAAAAATTTGACACGTCTCTAAGAGCGGAAGATTTGTCCACAGAATACGAGACCGAAGAGGCCTTTGTGGTGCTGCACCAGCGCCGTAACCAGGATCGCATTCGTGAATTGGTGAAAGAGTTGCCTATAGATCAAACGCAAGTACTGGCCAAAGTCTATATGGAAGGCAAAACCCATTCGGAGGTCGCTGAAGAGTTAAACCTTCCGCTGGGAACGGTTAAATCAAGGGTCAGATTAGCGATCCAGAAACTACAAATTCAATTCGAAAGATAAAACTATGACAAATTTTCATCCAGACCTTGATGTTATTACCGAATTTTCCGCAGGCACTCTGCCACTGGCTCAGTCCGCCTGTGTATCCGTACACATGGGTTATTGTGAACAGTGCAGTCGGCAGGCTGATCAGCTTGCCAACGTAGGAGCAGCCCTGTTTGATTCGCTGGACCCGCTGCCTGTAGGCGACACTCAACTGAATGCAGTGCTTGCTCGGCTGGACGAAAAACCGCCTCTGGAATACGCTAAAACAGCAGAAAAAAGTGGCACACCCGCCATATTACAAAGGCTTATGAGTGGTGATTTCAATGATCTAAGCTGGAAAAAGATTAGCTCCTCCCTGCGCATCAGTTATTTGCAAACCGGAGACCCCAGTCACGAATTCGCGCTGTATCACATTAAGGCGGGCGGTCGAATTCCCGAGCATACTCACCGGGGGTCAGAAATGACGCTGGTACTGGAAGGTGGCTTTTCGGATGCCAATGGAAGTTATCACAAAGGCGACTTTATTCTCCGCCGCCCAGGAGATGTACACGCCCCTACGTCCTTACAATCTGAAGATTGTATTTGTCTCGCAGTGCTAGATGCTCCCCTGAAGTTCACCAACTGGAAATACCGCTGGATGAACCCTTTTTTGAAGCTACACACGGCATAGCGCGCTGCCAAAAGCGTCAGGGGTCAGTTTTCCCAGACAATAGCGCTCTTGTTCAGGTTAGTTTCAACCCATTCCTGATAGTGGCTTTCAACTGTTTTGCGTTTTATCTTCATGGTGGGGGTCAACAGCGCTGAATCGATAGTCCACTCATTTGCAGAGACAAAAACCTGAGACACCCTTTCATGGGGAGGCAACTCACTATTTATGGAGGCCATCGCTATCTCTAATATATTCTGGATTTCATCTCGCGACTTCGGCAATCCAAATTCAGAGAGGTTCGTTAATAGTAGCGGCTGATCTTTGCCATGACCAAACACCATGAGCTGACCCAGTTCTGGAATCACGCCAAAATCATTTTCTATACTGGCCGGATGAATAAATTTGCCCTTGGTGGTCTTGAATATTTCGCCGATGCGTCCGTCCAGGCGCAATAGCCCATCGTCATCCATTCGACCACGGTCTCCGGTGTGGTACCAACCATCGACAATCACCTCAGCTGTTTTCTCGGCATTTTTATAATAGCCCGTCATCATTGCCTTGGTTTTAAAACAAATCTCACCCTCTTCAGTGATTTTAATCTCCACATCGGCCACGGGGGTTCCGACAGTGCCGGGTACCGGAGTTTCATCAGATTGCCAAAGTGTACCC
>JBALVT010000249.1:0-5098 GCA_036961345.1 Halioglobus sp. | reverse complement strand
TACTGCCACCTAACCAGTCGGCACCGGGCGGTGGGTTCCGAGCTTCTTTATGGTGAAGGTATTCACCCAACGACAACGGCGCGGTAGTATGAACTGCGACCTTTTAAAGGAGAGTAGAAAATGACTGATCAAGCACTAAAATTTGCCTGGGGCCATATCAACATTAACGTTAGTAATCTGGAACGATCGATTACATTCTATCAAAAATTGGGTTTTCAGCTGTTTATTCCGGCCATTCCATATCTTGGTTTAACAGCGCAAGCAGAACCCGCGACTTTGCAACAGCCCAGTGCCCGCGCCCTTGGCGTGACGGAAAATACTCGTGGACGCGCTTGTATTATGCAGTTGGATGATGGGTTTCCTAAATTGGATCTCACTGAATTTGATGAGGAACAGCAAAAGCACCCACTAACGAATACTGACCTTGGATTGGTGCGAATTTGCCTGGTTTCTCAAAACCTCAAGCAGGACTACGAGCAGTTAACGGCACTGGGTGTTGAGTTTATCTCTCCCCCTCAAAGGGATGATGGTTGCCTGGCCGATGTTGCTGTTTGTCGTGACCCGGATGGAACCTTAATTGAATTGTTACAAGTTTATTTGGAAAACTGGAACCTTTGACTCGCTGTTGTGCAAGCATCGCTCTAGTCAATATTTTGAGGGTTTTTATGCCAAGTGTTCTTATTCCTGCATTTATCGCGTTTATTCTCGGTATCTCAACAGCGACAGCAGAAGAAGAATTTATACTAGTGAATGCAGACAACTATGCCCGTGCAGAAGCAGCCTTTCAAATCGAAAGCATGCTCAAAAGAAGCGGGGGAATAAATAAACTAGCCCATGTGCGCCAGCCAATTCCACTGGATAGACAACGCAATATGCAGATGAATCGGGATACAATTTATAGCTCTGCCGTGGTCGATATTTCCAAAGGTGCCAGCGTATCCTTTCCGAATAGCGGTGATCGCTACATGTCTATCGCCATTGTCAACGAGGACAATTATACCACTGCCGTCTATCACGGCGGCGAGGCTATTGAATTAACCATGGAAGAGCATGGCACGCCTCATATCAGCGTGCCAATTACGACATCGAAAGCCGCCATAAAATTTGCGCCGCAATTGGATGGGGTGGGCTGCCAACCTATGAGGTCGTCTACGTAAAGAATCAAAACAAGCACGCCCTGGGTGACTATCACCTTCGACTGAAAGATGTCCCTGTTGGGGGATTTTGGTCAATCAGCATTTACAATGACAAAGGCTATTTTCAGGAAAATGAATATAAGACCTACAGCACTAATAATGTGATCGCCGAGCCAAATGAAGATGGGTCTTTTACAATCAATTTTGGCGAACACAAAAATGGTCGTAAAAACTTTTTACCTATTATGGAAGGGTGGAATTATGTCGCACGCCTCTACTTGCCTTCAAAGGACATTCAGGAGGGTAGATGGCTTTTCCCGGAACCGACGCTGATACGGAAACGATAGTAGAGCCAGACGATGTTGCTGTTTACGGATGAACAACTCGACCCCGAACTCAAAGTGATGAGGAAATCCAGCGGATTATCCGGGGTTTATGCCTCGCTAAGTGGGTTGAGAGCTTGCAAGCTCGCCCAGATACCCCATCAGCTTCTCAGCGGCAACGGCGCCGTACGCAGCCAAGCTCTGCATGTGCTGCGCATCGGACTCCGGGGAGCCTGACTCAGAGAAGCTGAACCCGTCCAGCCGGGCGCTCTTAATCCATGCATACAGTGATTCGTCTTCTTGCCAGGCAGCACCATTGACCAGGTCTGCCAGCATATTGTGCAGGTAATCAATATCGGTATCTGGGTGCGGCACCGGTGTGCACAGCAGGTTCTTGCGCGCCTCGTCCTGAACGGTTAATGCTATGTGGGCTATAAAAGCGGCGCTGAATACCTGCTGACAGGTGCGCACTGCCTGCAGCGTGACCCTGTTGCCCGCAAATACAGGCTGTGGAGGCCTTTTGGCTAGCCCGTCTGCAGTGCAATCGACGTACAGCGTATTGGGGCCGGTGTCGAATGAGCCCTGATCCAGTACCACCCTCCCCGCCTCAATCCGCTGCACCCGTCCAAGGCGAATGACATTGTTGATACGACGCAGCTGCTCAATTTCACTCTTGGAGACGGTTGCACAGCGAAACATGGTCGGCTTTACGGCTTCATCAATTCGCAGCAGTAAGCCCTCGGCACTGGCCCTGTCGAAGAGGTCCTGCAGCGACTCAGATTCGGCTATCGTTCTGAGCTGTCCTACAGAAAAGGGCCGAATAGACGTCTCAAACAAATCCTTGCCCTGCACTCGGGCCCGATCCCACAGCCAGGATTCCCGAGGTTTGATCCAGCAGATGTTGTCAGGGTTAACGCCTTTGTCCAACAAAAAGAGGCAGGCGTCAAAACTCGTTTTACCCGCACCAACAATCACGTAATTGTCCCACTGGCCGCTAACATCCACCAGAGCATTGGGCGCAACACACTGCACGCCCTGGGCCACCTCATAGGAGGGCGCGGCCATGGCGGGAACCTGAACATTCATAAACGTTGCGTCGACGATCGTGTCGGCGTCAATATTAAAGACGGCATCGGACACTAGCGACCGTATCGTTCCATCGTGCTGGTACTCGCACATAGGAAAATACTGAACTCGGCCAGAACTGACAAAATCGTGCATGATATTGTCATAATAGGCGCAGATTTCACCCTTACCCGCCAGCTCATACAAGCCCTTGTTCCAACCAATGGTGTCTATTCTATCGTTGCCCAAGGGCCGGGAATTGACCCCATAGAAACTCGAGGGCTGGTGCAGACGAACAAAGGGGTAGGCAACATTCCAGTGACCACCGGGCTGGTGATAGCGATCAACGATAGTAATGGTCGCCTGTGACTCGCTCATCAAAACGTCGGCGAAGGCCATGCCCATGGCGCCGGCGCCTATTACCAGGTAGTCAGTCTTCTTAGTGCTCATGGCTGTTTCCTTTTATTAACGAAGGGACTCTCCCTTACTATTCTTATTCAAAAACTTGCAGCAAGTCTGGCACTGTGCAGCTAGTATGTAAACGCGAGCGTTCGGGGATATAGGCACACCCACAATAATAAGGAGAAATGGACAATGGAAAGATATCAAAAATTAATGATTGGCAATGCGTTTTTGGTCATTATGATCAGTATGCTCGCGGGTTTTATGCTCGGCTTTGGTCTGATTGGCGGGCTGGAGCTCTATCCGGGAAAGATTATCGAAATGCCTTATTACGGCAGCGCAGACGGATGGGCCCGGGCCCATGCCGGCGGCCTAACAAATGGTCTGTTGATCATCGGCGTCGCCCTGGCCCTGCCGTTGATTCCCCTGAGTGAAAAAATGCGCAAATTCAACGTCTACGGGTTTATCTATGTGGGCTGGGCCAATACGGTGTTTTATTGGTTCGGCAATGCCGCAGCCAGCCGAGCCCTGAGTTTTGGCGATAATCCTCTGGGTGCCAGCAATATTCTGGGTGCCATTGGTTTTGGTCTGGCTTTCGCCGGAGCACTGCTTATTGTCTGGCTGTTGACCCATGGGGCACTGGCTATATTGAAAGATAAATAGCCGCAGAGATACTGACACGGTGATGCTGCGCGCGGCCAAGACACCGTCAATAACCCGGCTATCCCCCTACTCAAGTGTTTTTGAAAAATCCGCAACGCGCTTGGTGAGCGGCATCCATTCTTGCCAATGAGCGTCCTCATCAACGGTCTGAACTACCCGATCGCGAACAATGATCCTTCCATTTACTATCGTAGTTTGAACATTTTCTGGATAGGCTGAAAAAGCCAGGTTTGCATAAAGGTCATAAGCGGGCTGCATGTTGGTAGCATGAACATCGACTATAATGATGTCCGCCTTCTTACCAACTTCCAAAGAACCTATCTGATCCTCCATGTCCAGTGCCCTGGCGCCACCCATTGTAGCCATATATACAAGTTCGTATGGGGTAAAGAGAGTCGAGTCGTTTCCTCGCAGCCTGGCAACAGCCGCTGCATAACTCATAACGCTCATAATATCCATTTGATTTGAGCTAAGCGGCCCGTCGGTTCCAAAGCCTATATCCAGATTAAGTTTATGCATTTCCCACGCGGGCGACATGCCAGAGTTGGCTAAACTGTTGGCCTTGGGGTTATGGGCAACACCAACGCCTCTCAACTTTAAAAGTTCCATATCCTTCTGGTCGACATAATTGACGTGGGCTGCCACGACAGCATCCGAAAGAAAGCCAATCTTATCCAGGTACCCAACTACCGACTCCCCCGATGGAAAACCACCTATGCGCTCCGCAATTAAGTCTGCCTCATTGCTGAATTCGCCCAGATGAATCAACATTGGGACACCCAGCTCTTGCGCAAGGGCTTTGCTCTTTAACAACCACTCAGGGGATACAGTGTAAGGCGCGTGAGGTGCTATGGCCGGTGTGATCAGCGGGTGGTCTTTCCAGTCCTCAATGTACTTCCTTGCATACGCCAACCCGCCGTAGGGCTCGGCGGCGTCGACGACTGGAAACTGGATAACTGTTTCACCAAGCACACCTCGAATACCGACCTCAGCGACCGCACGTGCCACTTCATCTTCGTGATAGTACATATCCGTTACGAGCGTAACTCCGGACAACGCCAGCTCAATGGCAGCATGCCGAGAAGCAATTCGAATAAGGTCTCGCGATAGCATGGCTTTTTCGAGCGGAAAATAAAACTTGAACAGACGATCAGCAACACCGTTTTCTCCCAAACCACGAAATGCAATCATAGGGATGTGATTGTGCAGATTAATCATGCCTGGCATGACGATATCTCCACCAGCATCAATTACGGTCTCTGATGAATACTCCTCTTCTAAATCCTCATCAGAAATAGCTACAATAGTGTCTCCGCGAACTACAATGCTGCCATTTTCGTAGACTGTCCTGTTCAAATCTATCGAAAGGATGTGGGCGTTTTTAATAATAAGATCGGCTTCGGGCGCCCCATAACAAGAGCCTGAAATAAGGATCGATAACAGACTTATTCTCATTGTCGAATTTTTCAAGAATCCAGACATCCTAACTCCTACAAAAACGAAACCCGC
>JBALVT010000248.1:0-5140 GCA_036961345.1 Halioglobus sp. | reverse complement strand
CTCGGCCAGGGCACCGCAGTATTCGCAGCGAGCAAGTTTGCCATGACGGGTGCCAGCATTCTGGTCCTTGTCTTTTTTGCCAACACATACTTCATGAATTTCGTACGCACGGGATTGTTCATGACTGTTTTATTCAGCACCTATTGCTGCCTTGTGTGTTACCAATTCGTACATATGCTGAGTTTTTTGTGACTTCCGGGCGGTTCCCAGAGCCTGATCCCGAGTTTTAGGAGCAGAAGAACCCCGACTTCAGGGGCAGATGTTCAATCCAGAGTCGAGCATCTGGCGACGGGCGACTCACCACCTTCTTGAATGTCTGGTTGCGTACCAAAGCCCCAATGCGGCACCATGGCTTGGTGAGCTTATCAACCTGGAAATAAGAGAATAACTATGACTGACATGTCACCTCAAAATCGGGACCTGATGACGAGGCAACTGGACAACCTGGAAAAGTCCACCAAGCTCGAGCATTCGAGGCATCGCTGGGGTATCGTTTTCAAGTCGCTTGGTGCGCTATACCTGGCCCTGGTCACCATCGGCGTTGGGACCGCGTATTGGGATAAGATGCCGCCCAGCTCCGGCCACATCGCGGTAGTACGCCTCAATGGGCCAATAGCAGAAGACCAGCCCGCAAGTGCGGGAAAGATAAATGCGGGGTTGAGAGCCGCGTTCGAGGAAAATGAGGCCAAAGCGGTGGTCATTGCCATCAATAGCCCTGGCGGAAGCCCGGTCCAATCCAGTTACATTTACAATGAGATCATGCGACTCAAGACCCTCCACGAGAAACCGGTGTATGCCGTGATTAGCGATATAGGAGCCTCCGGGGCCTACTACGTCGCCTCCGCCGCAGATGAGATATTTGCCAATGAGTCCAGTCTGGTTGGCTCCATCGGTGTTACCGCCGCCGGCTTCGGGTTTACGGGTCTCATCGAGAAAATTGGCGTGGAACGAAGGCAATTCACCTCTGGTGAGCACAAGACCTTTCTCGACCCTTTCGCACCAGTAAAGGAGGATGAGGCTGAATTCTGGAATGGCGTGCTTGGCGATGTACACCAAAACTTTATCAACGCCGTAGAACGCGGCAGGGGGGATAAACTCAAGAATACGCCTGATCTCTATAGCGGCCTGATCTGGAATGGTAGCCAGGCCATTGAATTGGGCCTTATAGACGGGCTTGGCAGCGTCAGATCTATATCCCGGGAAAAACACGACATTGAAGAATTTTGGGACTATACCCATGAGGAGCCCTTCGCAAAGTTGAAAGACATCCTGGGAGCCTCACTGGGGCAGGGACTGACCCATGTCATTAGCCCGGATCGCGAGGGTGCTCGTCTTTCAATGCAATATCACTAACGCGCGCCGCTAACGCACGCCGCTAACACGCGCCGTCCGAGTAAAGCACGGTGGCGGACTTTAAGGAGAGAGTATGCACGCAATGATTCGGGTCTCCCTGTTTATTTCCAGCCTGTTTTTGGTGGCCTGCACGCCGGCCCTACAGATCGAATCGCACGCATCTTTTGATCCCAAAACGGCTCCCCTGGGTGCCGAGCAACCCAACCGTTACTGGTGGCAATTACGCTTTCACCTGACCTGGCCGGAAGATGAGGCGCCTGAATTTTCACGACACCTGCTGATTGCGGAGCAGCTATTGCTGCCTGCAATTGTTGAACACCAGGACCAACTACCTTTGTGGCGGTTTCATCGGCGTGCCGGGCGAGATGTTGCGGGTCACCAGTTCAGTCTGATCTTTTTCTCTGACGAAACAACTGCTGCGCAAATTAGCGAGCAAGTTAGGGCCGACCCACTTACCCAGTGGCTCGTGGACAGGAATATGATCGAAGATACGCGTTTTGACCAGCGCAGCCCCGAAGAATTGGGCCGACTGGAGCTCACCAGTGACCCTGATTGGCCCATAGAAATACAGCGATCATGGCCGTATTTTATCATGGGCGCGAGCCAGAGCTGGCTTATGTTGGTACAGGAATTGAGCGCACAAAATGGGCTTGGAGGCGTGGTCGATTATCCCGCGTTGCTGCTGCACTATCGGGAAGTGGATACCCGGCTGAACTCGCAATGGCAGGAGTACGGACAGCACGCGTATCTTCACCATCTCAGTGCAGTATTCGGATATCGGCCTATTCGAATCCGGTCAAATGACTTGAAGACCTTTTAGGCTACCGCCCTACTCCATTCATTGATCGCACTCACCCTCAGAATTCCGGTAGTGTTCCGCCCTGACCAGATGTCTGCTGCTACCACGCGGCTGCTACCACGCGGCTGCTACCACGCGGCTGCTACCACGCGGCTGCTACCGTGGGCTGCTACCGTGCGGCTTCTGCCATTGCTTTAACGCTCCGCCTGCTCCCTCGACCCTATATCCACTGGACCATTTTGTTCGCGCTCTGCTGAGCCCACAGGCAGATCAAATTCCCTGGTAGGAACCAGAGCTCCGCCCTCAACCGGGGGAAGATTCCGCGCTCCATCTATCGCTGCTGAACCTGATGGTGGCGCCCAGCTACCTGCTTGTCGCTGTGAGATACCCAGTCTTATATTATTACTTTCGACTCCATCACCCGATAGAAATTTTCCTGCTCCAAATAACAAATTATTTGACACTAGAATATCGCCCCCCGCGTGATTATTGACCAAAACACCATTGCTTGCTTCGTTTACAACGGTATTGTTTACCACATAAAGCTTCATTTCCCGCTCGCCGCGTTGCGCGCACTTTTCCGCGCCATAGCCAATAAGATTATTATTCCCGGTGGAGATCCCCTGGTGCAAATCATTCCCCACGACAAAGCTTAATCCGCAGTTAGGCAAATCTATCAGGCGACTGGAATTCCCTCCTGAGACATCTTCAATCCTGTTGTACATAATATGGTTTTCGAACGCACGACTTTTCACCTGATGACCTTGATCAGTGCCCTTTACGTGGCTCCCTATCAAAGTAAAACGCTTCAGAGCGCCAATGTATAATCCGTGACTGTATCTTTCTTTACGTTTCTGAAACCAAAAACGCGAGGCGATAATTTCCAAACTGGCATCCGGCCCACCGGCACCTAGTATGGAGAACTCATTGTCATGGAAAAAAGTGCTGCGTAAAATGAGGTCTCCGCCCTCAAGTCGTAGACCCGCGCCATTAGTGTCCTTGACCATGGCACCGGAGAACTCCACTTTTTCAATTACTATGGTGTCCCCCTTCATAATCCATATAGCCTTACCGTTGGGAATGAATCCTTTTGATTTCAGATGCGCCATGCCGCCAATCCCACGGATTGTAAGATTATTTTGTCTCCACACGGCATAATCGTTATGGTAGGTACCTGAATCGATTTCAACGATATCACCATCTTTGGCTCTCTTCGCCGCCTCGCTGGGGTTTTTCATTTCTCTATCAGGACCCACCTGCCAGGTGCGCCCGAGAGATCGCTCAGTGGCTAGTTGCGGGCTCTTGTCCGTGAAAACAATGCGTTCTACTTCCTGCTTGTCCACGGGCACCACTATTTTTTTGCCATTCGTGAGTTCAATAACAACATCGGACAATAGCGGTGTAGATATAAGCATTAAAAAGGAAAGGGAAAAAAACCTCGCCGCCATTGGTAGACAGGCGCGCGCTTGTTGCATATTGTGAACAAACATATCAAACCTTTTTGGTGTATAAACCTGTGCATGGCGAATCCGGAATTCCCTAACAGTATAAAAAAATCACTTTTCCGGATTGTGGCGAGCGATGAAATCCTCTATCAGTCCAACCACGTAATCCGTGTCATCCTCCTCGCATATCATCCAGTGATTACTGCCATCCAACAACACCAATTCTGCATTGGGCAACTGCGCTGCAATTTCCTGCCCGTATTTGTAGGGGACAACCAGGTCTCCCCGACGATGCAACACCAAGGTAGGTACCTGCAAACCGGGCGCAAGACTGCGCACGTCTGCATCGGCAATGCTTAGAAAAAACCTTTCCGCAGTAGCAGCGCTGGAAGACGCACGCTGCATTTCGTTGAACAGCTTGTTTTGCTCGGAATTCCCTTCTGGCAAAAACAGTGCGGTGAACATTTGGTGAAACGCCCCACTGTCCTTGCCCCAGTAATCCCGCGTCTGTTGCGCGAGAGACACGAACTGGGGCACATCACTAGGCGTTGGCGCATTGAGGAAGCTGCCCCACAGTATCAGGCAGGCGACTCGATCCGGATGTTTTGCTGCATACCTTATTGCTGTGGGCCCGCCCTCGGACAATCCCATGAGAGCAAATTTGTCGACACCCGATGCATCAATCACCGATTCGAGATCTTCCAACCTGGTGTCAGAGCTGAACTCAGTAGTATCGCGATCAGAGAGGCCGATCCCGCGACCGTCGTACCGCAACAGTGTCTGATTCTGGGCCAGACTGTTCCAGAAAGCGGATGCCACTGGAGAATTCGCTTCCACATCCAGATTGGAGAACCAGCCCAGTGAGCGCACAAGGGGAAAGCCTGCGCCATTGGAAGCCCAGGCAATGCGATGTCCATCGGATGTCTGACAGTAACGAACCTGGGGGCCGGTGACGGAGGTTTTCCTTTTGGCCACGTCGTCGGGGGAAGAACTGCCACTGTGCGCTCTGGAATTAACGTAGCGGTACGACCTCACCGAGAACGCGAACAGCACACCCAGGATCCCGGCCACTGCCGCTACGCCCGAGAGAACGCTCTCGTGGGCAACGAGCCAGTTTAAGGCCTGTGTCAACATCTCCATATTCTTGTTATCACCATCGGTTATTACCAGTTGCCGTCGACCCTAAACACGGGCAAAAGCCGGGCCAGGCTACTGTCGACAATTCGGTTCCACCAAGAACTCAAGTTTAGCCCATGAAGCGGCACGGGCAAACCAATTGCTCGGCATCAATGTAATGAAACCTCCTATGGGTGGCGAATTGGTAATTTCCCTACAATATCAAAAGGTACTGACAAGTACAGCCAGAATACTTAACTGACAACATCAGCGGGGCGCGTAGCCGTGGGAATCGGTGACGTTTATAGGTATTCATTGGCCGATTCCATCAATTTTCGGCGCTTAACTTGTCGGTATCGGCGATGGGGCGGACAGCTTGAACTATACTGTAATCATGCCCTGAACAGAGTTATCACTCACAGGAAAC
>JBALVT010000247.1:0-5156 GCA_036961345.1 Halioglobus sp. | reverse complement strand
CATTCACCTGGCAAAAGATCACACTGTCGCCAAGTTCCTCAGCAAGCGCTGCACCTTTATCTTCATTCATGTCGAAGATGGCTACTTTGGCACCGTTGGCGACAAAACGCCTGACCGCCGCACGTCCAAGTCCGGATGCGCCGCCAGTTATTACTGCTACTTTATCTTTCAGATCCATGGGATATCTCCAGTTGTTGAGCTGTTGGTGTTAAATAAAAGCTAAATAAAAGTTAAAAGCCCCTAAAAATTACGCGTATTGAAAGGGGTGTATTCATCCGACAGGCAATCTCGGCTGATAATAATCTTCATCACTTCCGAGCTGCCTGCGTAAATGGTGGAAATTTTCGCGTCTGTGTATTGGCGACTGATGGGGTACTCGTCCATATACCCTGCCCCACCGTGCAATTGTACACCCAGATCGGCCATTTCGACCTGAATTTCGCTGGTCATCAACTTCGCCTTGGCGGCATCGATGGCGGTTAGCGCTCCCTCGCTAAAGGATTTGACACACTGGTCAACGTAGACTTGCAATATATCGAGCCGAGTGCGCATTTCAGACATTTTAAACTGGGTGTTTTGAAAAGCAGCCAGGGGTTTGCCAAACGCTTTTCGCTGTTTTACAAATTCAGCGGTTAAATCCCAGGAAACGTGGGCCGCGGATAAATAGCCTACCGCTCCGATCAAACGCTCTTCCGCGAGGCCTTTCATCAGATAGATAAAACCCTGTCCGGGCTCACCCAGAATGTTTGCCTTGGGGATTTTTACACTATTAAAAAACAATTCGGCCGTATCCTGAGCTTTTAGGCCCATTTTTTTCAGATTGCGCCCACGCTCAAATCCCTCCATACCCCGCTCAACGATAAATAGTGTCATGTGATGAGGATTATTTTCCGGGTCTGTCTTGGCCGCTACAATGACCACATCGGCGTTGATACCATTGGATATATAGGTTTTCGAACCATTGAGTACCCAGTGGTCATCGTGTTCAACGGCACTGGAGCGCATGCCAGCCAAATCACTTCCGGCATCTGGCTCGGTCATAGCAATGGCCAGAACATGTTCACCGCTGACACATTTTGGGAGCAATCGCTCACATTGTTCGGCAGTCCCAAAACGGCTCAGATAGGGGCCAACCAGGCGGCTGTGCAGGGAGTTATACCAGTCACCCGCCCGTGCGTAGGCCGTCTCCTCGATAATAACCTGTTCAAAACGAAAATCGGCATCACCCATACCACCGTATTTCTCATCCGGCCAGACCATAAGAAAGCCCTGCTCTCCCGCCTTGCGAAATGCGCTTCTATCGACTATTCCGGCCTCACGCCAGGCCTCCATATGTGGCACAATCTCGGTTGAGAGAAATTTGCGGTAAGCATCTCGAAACATATGCTGCTCTTCGGTGAATTCTCTTTGTAGCATTTGAGCTCCTGAGGCGGGTATGAATTAACGGCAAACAGTATGGTGAGACCCTGACTGACCAACAATGACCCGCCCCGACAAATTAATTGACCTTACATGACAGGCTGCACAAGACAATAATCTATGGAAGAGTTACTCCCCGAAAGCTGGGTTTACATGCACTTCGCCTTGATCATGATAATCACCTGCACCCAGATGCTGGTGATTTATATACTGGGCGACTCAAGTAACCCTCCGGCGGGTCTGGGCATGTTTACCGTCTATTTCATGGCCGCTCTGCTGGGCTGGATCGCCTTTACTCTAGAGCAGGTTTTGGGCAATACCATGACGGTCGATGTGCCCTCCGTGGCCGTAATCGTCAATACCTACATCCTGTTTCTTGCTGCAGGCCAACGCAGCGCAGTGTCTCGCGGGCGCGTAACCTTGGGAACGATTTGCCTGATGGCCAGCTTGAGCGCTCTGGTATTGTCACAATCGACAATGTTTCTGGTGCAACTGAGCGCAACAACACTGTTTTTCTTCGCTGCCGGGCTAATTTGTGGCTTGCGCGGCCTCAGGTTCAGCAACATCGGTGATGGGATTATCAGTTTTTCTGCGGCTGTTATGTGTGTCAGCTACCCCTTCATAATCTATCTCCATGTGATAAACGACAATACAGTCGCTGCACAGGCTGTCGCATTCGGAAGTTATAGCGCGGCCTACGTGCTGGTAGCCATTGGGTTCCTCGCATCGGTATTGATTGAGTACCAGGGGCATCTGGCCCAACTGGCAACGCACGATCCTTTGAGCCGTGTATACAACCGGCGCGGGATGGACGAGGCACTGAACCTGACGCTTGCAGCGGCGCAGCGACGTGATTTGCCCACGTCGGCCATCGTGGTAGACATTGATCACTTCGAGCAGATTAACGCTAGTTTTGGACCGGAAATTGGTGATCAGGTCATTCAAAAAATCGCTCAAATTCTGGGTAAAATGTCTCGTTCCAGTGATGTAGTTGCCAGGATCGCGGGTAAAAAGTTTATGCTGGTACTCCCCGAGACAGAACTGACATCGGCCAAAATTCTAGCCGACCGTATTCATCTGGCAATAGGCGAAAGACCTCTACTAATTGATCAACAACGCATTGCCATAACCGCCAGCCTGGGGGTAACAGCATCGAGGGGGGAAATACACCTGGACGATCTTTCCCAGGAAGCCGATCACGCTATGTTCCTCGCCAAACAGGGCGGCAGGAATCAAGTCGCATCGATAGATCGAGATCCAATACATCTTTCGACCAGCCCCTCCGGGGCCTGAATTTTCGTGCGCGACTATTCCATATCAGTTCACTTCGCACGGGCCGTTCTCAAACACGCGGTGTCAAACGGAGTGGATGCCATGAGCCTGCTGCGGAAAAACCGTATATCCCACCGGCTGCTAATGGAAGATTCCGCACGAATATCCATTGAACGTTTCGCGGATTTACAAGTTAGCACCATGCTGGCCATGGAAGACGAATCCCTGGGCTATGCCTCCAGACGCATGCCAATAGGCTGCTGGGCCATGATGTGCCAGGCGGTGATAGGCAGTGAAACATTGGGGCAAGCCCTTCATCGATACTGCCGTTTTTACCAACTCTTCGAATTTGGAGTACACCCGCAACTGGTTGTCGAAGGAGATAGTGCACGCATTTATCTGCGTGTGATTGATCAAATTGCCCCGGGAAATATGTACCTGCAGGAAATGACGTTGTTTTTTGCACACCGCTTTGCCAGCTGGCTGGTACAGGAACACCTGCCTCTTACCGAAGTGGCACTAAGCTACGCCCCGCTAGCTGCGGCCGTTGACTATAAACATATGTTTTTATCCAACCCGCTAAAATTTGAAAGCGAATTCTCCGAGATAGTCTTTTCGCCATCGCTGCTGGAAAAGCGAGTCGTTCAGAACGAACAGTCACTGCGCCATTTCCTGCGCCACCCAGTACTGCACCTGCTCACGCAAAACTATGACAACAATAGTTGGACGGCCCAGGTTCGCGAACTCGCGCGCCACCAATTGACGAGCATGCCAGAGCTGGGTGATGTGGGTAAACAGCTCGGTATACATCCGCAAACTCTGCGCCGCCGGCTTTCCAGCGAAGGCACCACGTTTAAGGAAATTAAAAATCAACTCAGGCGCGACACGGCGCTGCATTATCTTGGCAAGCAAGGGCTGAGTATCGAAGAGATCGCCCACCGGGCAGGGTTTTCAGAGTCCAGCGCGTTCATTCGCGCGTTTAAAGGCTGGACCGGCGTTACGCCCTATACCTACCGCAAAGGCCTATAGGGTTCACTGTGTGTGCCCGGGGGTGGCTTTGTTAGCTCTTCCCTCGGAAAAAAGCGTTTTTAGACCTCCTAATAAACCATCTGATTTTCCCTCACTTGCAAGCCGTGCGCCGTTAACAGCGCTATTGCTCGAGGCCAGCAACTGATCATTTTCCAGCCGTGAGAGCAGGGCCTGCTCGTCTGCGGTTAGCCGGCTCTGGAGTGCCATTATATGTTTGTCCCTGGGCGCTATACTCATAGCCCTATTTATGTACAGCTGAGCAAGCGAGTAGTGCTGTTTGTTGATTTCATACACTATCAAATTGCCATAACGTTCAACGACCTGGCGGATTCCGAGCTCTGCATCCTGGTGCCCAGGTACGATCGTCAATACCTGAGTGTAGTAATACCAGGCGTTTTTATCCTTTGGTCGCTTAAGACGGTTGTTGGCGACCGCCTCCTCACCAAGCGAAAGCAATTGCCTGATTTCATCTTCAAGAGCAACTGCATTGGCATTGGCATTGGCATCGGCATCGGCATCGGCGAACTCCGTGCTCAAAGGTATGGAAACAACTGATACCGACTCTTTTTGAACAGGAATGTCGACGATTTTTTGCGGCCTGGTTTGCACTGGCATATCCAGGATTTTTAGTGGCGCGGCCTTTGTTGAAGCCAGGGCATGATCCAGCTCTTTAGAGTAATCAAATCGGTCCAGAAGTTCAGATTCAAACGCTGATGGGTGAACTTGCGAATTCGCTGCAACGCCTGCCGGGTGCACGCTGGAAGCGGATTCTTCGGTGTCGGCCAGAACCGGAGTTACCGGCAAAATGTTTTGCTGCGTTGGTTTGCCGCCGAGTGAGCCAAGCTGATACCCCCCTACAACGGCAACTGCCAGAATTGCCGCGTAAGTAAAAAAGCGATAGCCGCCATCATAACGCCAGGTTCTTTCAGGTATGCTCTGAGGTAACTTCACGGCATCATCGACTGGCGGGAATCGATGTACACTGGCTTCTTGCTTAACGCTGGGAAGCCTCGGGGGTTCTTCGAGAAAAGCCTGCTCGTCTGCCGTCAAAGCAAGTCTTTGCCCGACTGGCCGACCGACACTGCGAACAAGATCGGCCACGGGCGGAAACCCCACTGCGGAATTCATGCCTGTGGTGTCGGTTAACGGCATCAGATTTTCGAGCGCAATGGATTCAACCACGCTCACCACATCATCAAAATCAAGCAGTTGCCGTTCTTCGATCGCTCCGTGCAACAAAAGATGGGTGCAAACCTGATTGATATGCCGCGGCAACCCTTGAGCGTAACGATGAATAAGAACGAAAGCCACAGGGCTTATCTCAGGATTCCCACGCCAGCCAACACAATTCAAGCGGTGCAAAATATAGTCCCGGGTCTCTCTCAATGTGAGTGGCGACAACGTGCAAGAGGCCGTGAGTCGCTGGCGCAAGGGTT
>JBALVT010000246.1:0-5197 GCA_036961345.1 Halioglobus sp. | reverse complement strand
CGCGCCGCTTTGCGCCTCCACGACTGAAGGGGCGTAACTACAATGGGTAATAGTTCAGTGAGAATGATTGTTGCAATACTACTGGCCATCCCTGTTACGGTGGGATTGTTTCTGATCATGCACAGCTTGATCGATAAACAGTTTGAAAACCCGGAAGTCTCGAATACCAAGATTGCCGAACTGGTTCAGCCGGATGAAGAAATACAGTTGGATACAACTACCAAGAAGCCCGAGAAGGCCGAAGAACCCGAAGAGCCACCACCCGACATTGAAATGACCCAGATAAGTATCAATATGGATACTGATATCGCAAACGCTGCGCCGACGGCCAACATTAGTGTCGATATTTCATCTTCAGGCATGTCTTCCGGTGACGGTGAGTACCTGCCGATTGTAAAGGTTGCCCCGATCTACCCACGGCGCGCCCAGACACGCGGTATCACCGGTTATTGCATCGTCGAGTATACGGTGACCAAGTCCGGTTCGATTCGAGATCCTATGGCGGTTGACTGTGTGCCTTCGGGCGTATTCGATAGAGCCTCTGTCAAAGCGGCCACGAAGTTCAAGTACAAGCCACGTGTTGTTGATGGAGAGCCCATTGAAGTGGCCGGCGTTCAGAATAAGTTCACTTACGAGTTGGAACAGTAGAGTTTTTGGAGCGATATGAAAGTGTTTAATATCCAGACCTGGGCACGCGCCACTGTGCTGACACTGCCGTTAGTCGCCTCTCAGGTGGCCTTCACGCAGTTGCAGTCAGAGTTTGGCTATAACCCACTGTCTGCCGCAGTAGCCCAGGAAGAGGCAAAGAAAAAACCGCAGGAGACTCGTCGTACCCCGGCACTGCGGAACAAAGTTTATGAAAAGCTGGCTGAAGCTCAAATAGCCGCTGAAGAAAAAGACTGGAAAACGGCGCGTGCTGTACTGGACAAGATGATCTCTGAGTCAAGAGATTCCAAGAAGCTCAACAGCTATGAACTTGCGAATGTCTACAACCTCTATGCTTTTGTCTACTATTCAGCTGAGGATTACGCTAACGCGCTAAAGTCCTATGAGAAAGTTGTATCGCAGCCCGATATTCCTCTGGCGATGGAAATTAACACCAAGTACACCATTGCCCAGCTCTACTTTGTGCAAGAACAATGGGACCAGGGTATCAAGGCCTTGTTGGCTTGGTTTGCTGTCACAGAAAACCCGCCTGCCAATGCCTATATTCTGCTCGCCCAGGGGTATTACCAGCAGAAGGATTACGACAAGGCATTGTTCAATGTTGAGAAAGCCATCAGCATGTACAAGGCCAAAGACAAGACGCCCAAGGAGCAGTGGTACAATCTTGCTCGCTTTCTCTATTTTGACAAGAACGATGTTCCAAACGCAGTTCGAACTCTCGAAGAGCTACTGAAGTATTATCCGAAGAAGCAGTACTGGGTGCAGCTTTCTCACATGTATGGCGAGCAAAAGAAGGAAACGTGGCAGCTTGCCGCGATGGAAACTGCCTATGTCCAGGATATGCTAGAGAAGGGTACAGAGCAGACTACCATGGCCTATCTCTACCTGAATGCCGAAGTGCCGTACAAGGCAGCCAGGGTTATGGATAAGGGCATTGTTAACGAATCTGTAGATCCCACCTCCAAAAACTATGAAATCCTGGGTAATGCCTGGCGTCAGGCCCAAGAGGTCGAAAAAGCCATTCCTGCGATGGAGCAGGCAGCGGCCAAGTCTGATAAGGGTGAGCTTTACGCCCGGTTAGGGAATGTATACCTGGACGGTGACAAGTTTAAAAAGGCGATTAGCTCCATAAACAAAGGTTTGTCTCGCGGGGGCGTTAAACGCCCTGATACTGCACGATTGGTATTGGGCATGGCCTATTTTAATGATAAACAGTACTCCAAGGCTCGGGATGCTTTTAAGGCGGCCCGAAAAGACGAGCGTTCTGAAAAGTATGCGAATCAGTGGTTGAAGTACCTGGATTCAGAGCTTGATAGACAGAAGAAGTTAAAAGAAGAAATCTAAAATAAATATCGATAAAAAAGGAGCACATGTGCTCCTTTTTTTTGCCGCGAATTTAGCCGGCTGAGAAGGTATTAAGCTTTAAACGGGGATTACGTCGTCAGCTTGCGGGCCCTTTTGCCCATCAGACACACTGAACTCCACTTTCTGGCCTTCGGCCAGTGTTTTGAATCCGTCGCCTTTGATAGCACTGAAATGTACGAAAACATCAGGCCCATCTTCACGCTCAATAAAGCCGAAGCCTTTGCTCTCGTTAAACCATTTTACTGTGCCAGTTATAGTAGACATATGTATTACCTGTATTATTTATTGGCGTCTCTTGGAGGCGCCGAGTGGTTCGTATTTATTTATGGTTAACAAACGAGGAACTAAGCGTACTTCGAGCGCGTGCATAAATATTGCTGAAAAATCAGCTATTTTCAGTCTAACACTCATTTCAACATCTGCAATGTTTTGAGTTTTGTAATAAATTCACATTTTGCCTGTTCGACCAATAAAGAGACAAATCAGGGGCAAATGGCGCGAGGATTATTCCTGGCGTTACGCAGTATTGCGCTTAACAGAGCGTAACTTAGAGAGGTACGTGTGAAGCGCCGATTAATCCCGGCTGTGCTGCCGTTATTATGTAAACAGGAACTTTTTCCAGATGCGCTTGCATACCGCCCTTTTCACACAGGCGTTGGTGAAAATGACTGGAACGCAGAAATGGCACCATTTTTGGTATGATCCCGCCTGCCAAATAAAGACCGCCGTAGGCCCCGTTAGCCAACAAGAAGTCGCCGCACGCAGAACCCAGTAGAGAGCTGAACATTTCAAGTGCCAATACGCACTGTGCATCTGCACCGGATAGTGCGGCAGCGGCAACTTCCGCTGGCGAACGGATAACGACCTCTAGTGCGCGCAGTTCGCAAATGGCTTCATACAAACGCTGTAAGCCCGGGCCAGAGGTGAGTAGTTCTGCGTAAATGCTAGTGTATCTACCCAGAAGAAGCTCAAACAGTTCCATTTCGAAGCGCGTGGCAGGTGACAAACCCATGTGGCCGGGCTCGCAGGCGGTGGCATAGTGTTTTCCATCTATGGACTCAATAGTCGCACCACCCAGGCCCGTGCCGGGGCCTACCGCTGCAAAGCGGCTACAACTGGTTGCCGCGCCAGCATGTAAAACCAGTCTCTGCGAGGCGCCCAGATAAGGTAAGGCGTGGGCGACGGCGGTGAAGTCATTGATCCAGTGAAATTTTGAGAAACCGAATTGTTGGGCAATACCAGAGCAGGAAAATGACCAGTCCATATTGAGCATCGTTACCTGGTCTTCCGATGGGGCAGCCGCTACTGCGATGCAGGCCTGATTGGGTTGCCCCTCCGTTAATGTGCCCAACCAGGTGTCAATAACCTGTTCAAAGCGGTGGTATTCCTGGTTCTGGTAGGTTTTGAGTGCACGAAATTCATCTGTCTGAGGATCGTAAAGCGCGATTCGTGTGTTCGTACCGCCAACATCCGCAACCAGGCGGGTGTTTAGCGTGTTGTGCCCAACAGTTTTCATCATGTCACGGGCAGTATTTTCATGATGTTAGTTGACCCTGAAGTACCCATCACTGCGCCTTTGGTCAGTAAGATCGAATCGCCCTTTCTAACATGACCGCCATCATTAAGAAATTCGATGGCACGTGATTCGACGGCGTCACGGTCAAAAGCACTGGCATCAAAGAATAGCGGGATGACACCTCTAGCCATACTCAGCCTCTGAAGTGTTTCACTATTGTGGCTAAGCGCGAAAATGGGCAGGCCGGAACTGAGACGAGACATCAGTAATGGCGTTGTCCCTGACTCTGTAAGACAGGCAATACCGCGTACGCTACTGTAGTGATTGGCGGCATAAATTGCCGACATTGCTATGGCTTCCTGGGCGTCGGCAAATTGGGTGTTGAGCCGGTACCTGGAAGTTCGTGCTACTGGGTGTTGTTCGGCGCCAAGCGCTGTCTCCGACATGGCGGCCACCACTTCAACAGGGTATTTACCTACCGCAGTTTCTGCTGAAAGCATGACGGCGTCTGTGCCGTCCAAAACTGCGTTGGCAACGTCAAAAACCTCGGCCCTGGTAGGCATAGAGCTACTGATCATTGACTCCATCATTTGGGTGGCGGTGATCACTACGCGATCCATACGACGCGCTCGGGAAATAAGGTCTTTCTGGATGCCTATCAATTGTGCATCACCGACTTCAACGCCCAGATCCCCTCTGGCTACCATAATGCCGAACGACGCAGCAACGATGCCGTTCAGAATGTCCTCGTCGGCGATGACTTCTGCTCGCTCGATTTTGGCAATGATGGCGGGCTCGAGCTGGTGCTGTAGTAGCAAATCCCGCGTTTGAAAAATGTCCTGAGCGCTTGATACAAATGACACGGCAACAAAATCTGGTCGCACTTCTGCGAGACTGTCGATGTCCGCTATATCCTTGGTGGTCAAGGCCGGTGCCGCAAGGCCACCCCCCAGTCGATTAATACCTTTTCTGGAGCCCAGCTTGCCTCCTACAGTCACGGTACAATCCACTGCCGTGGCCTCTACGTCATCAACGCGTAATCTGACCCTGCCATCGTCCAGCAACAGTGTGTCGCCTTTAAAAACACTGCTGCACAACTCCTTATAGTCGAGGCCAACCGCGTTCACGTCACCTTCGCCTTCACCCAGGTTGAGATCGAGCCTAAAGCGGTCGCCATTGGTTAGCTCCACCGCATCTTCGCGAAAGGTGCTGATACGAATTTTAGGTCCCTGCAAATCTGCCAAAATACCGACATATCTACCGGCGATAGCGGCCTGCTTGCGAATTCGCTTGGCAACGATCACGTGTTGTTGTGATGTGCCGTGACTGAAGTTCAACCTGAAAACATCTACTCCAGCTGAAATGAGTCGGGCCAGGACGTCTGCTGATTCGCTGCCAGGGCCAACGGTAGCGACGATTTTTGTTCTTCTTTTCACTGCTGGAGTCACGGGTTTTTCCTGATTAGAGGCTTGGCTCGGAAGAGCTTGCCGGCGGAGCGGGTATTAGGCCCCAAATATACCATGTTGGGCCAGGGAGTCCTCAACAGACTGAATGCTTATCCAATGATTCCAAAGTCTTACGAAGTGGCAGCCAGGTATGGAGTGGGGGTATCGCACCCGATGAGCGAATCACCATAGCGGACACCGTGGC